>NZ_JADEXT010000085.1:0-13332 GCF_015206985.1 Nostoc sp. LEGE 12447
ATTCTTCTTCATGTTGACTTGATTATTGATTCTTCCAGAAGGAATCGTTAGCGGCGGCAGATTGAATGATTTGCCGAGTAGCGGCATTAGATTCCTGATCCTTCGCCGCCGCTTGCTCATCCATGCGGCTAGAAATATCAGCAAGATTGATATTTGTAACAGCCAAGGAACGAGATTGTTTTTGCGCTTCTGCATGGATAGATTTGGCAATTACAACACTTTGTAAGTTTTGAATAGCGACCTTTTTGAGAATGTCTTGGGTAATGACATCATCCTGCGCGGCAGCAGCATTTTCGCTTGATTGGGCAGTAGCATCATTAGTTATTGCTGCCTCTTGCGATTGCACTCGTTGACCCTCAACTCCTAGTACTGATTCTGACTGACCGCGTGTATATTGCTGGTTCCAATCCTTAATAGCATTGTCGGCTTGAATGCGAGGGTCTAATATCAGCAACGCGCCTTCTTGTTTCTCAATCACTTTCTCGATATTCTTGCCAGCTTTTAGGGGATCGGGAATACCCAAATCACCAATACTAGATTCAATTGCCTGATTTAATTCAGCTTCTAACTTGCCCAAACTTTTAGTAAATTCTTTCTGATAATTACTAATGTAAGTCTGCAAGCTGCTATAGATTTGTTGGAATTGAGTTAAGAAAGATTGGTTTTGACTAGCTTGAGCATTGGCAGGGAGGCTAGAAAAGGATATCAAAATTGCTGCGCCTGAGATCGCGATCAATGGGTTGGTATTCAAGATACAAGTCCTCCAGGTCTACTACAAAGGGTTTTTTAGTACAGAGAGATTTTACAGTGGCCTGTTTTTTTGGTAAATCAAAAGAAACAACATCAGCCATTAATGTTTTAGGTGATTCTTCCTTATTTAATAAACTGGTAAAGAACGGATCATCGATAGGGTTAGCATTAGGCGGAAGGGTAGAAGCAGGGGATCGAAAAAGCATAACGTAATGTCCTGGGCTGGCGGATTCAGAGCCAATCCCCGGTTGCCTTAGCTCACGTAGTCGTTTATTTTGATACTTCAATGCCCTCAAACTAGGACTGTTTTTAACTGCGTTTTCGCCCAATTCCAAATACACGCCGCAGTCGTTCTTCGCATGAATAATAAATTTTGCGTATTGAGCTTGGTTGTATTGCCATACTTGAAAGCCTCCTATTGACACGACACCTGCTAGTATTGCCAGCAACAGCTTATTTTCAATGACTGATGATAGAACCTTCATAATGGTTTTCCCTGTTTGATACACTCGACATAATATTTAGAAAATTCTGCCACCCAGGTGAACTTGTCACTGTGAATTTTCTTGAATTTATCTCGCGTGGCTTGTTCTTCTCTGCTATTAGCGACCAACGCCAGCAGGGGATACGAGGGATAATAGCGACAGCGCACATACTTGTTGTTGTAGTCCAACAGCCACAACGTATATAGCTGCTGAATATTGGGGACAAAGCTTTCGTTTTTATCGATAATTTCTCTAGGGATGCCCAGCAACTCAGAGAAACTATTAGCCGCGCCTGGGACAATACGCCCAATCAATCGCAATGGCATATTTTGTAATATTTGTTCTCCCGCCTCCGATTTGGCGATAGAAATCACATCCTGCGCCGCCAGAAACACCCGACAGCCTTGTTTACGAGCCGTAGCACATTTCCGACCCGCAAGCCGCGATAATGCAGAAAATCCCAGCAATACGCTAGCCTCATCCATGAAAAATACACTATTGGGCGAGGAGAGGGATTGACGGGACGCGGCGATATATGCACTCATCCCGAACACTTCTGCATCCTTTCCTGATTGCAGATTAGTCAGAGCAAAGGTAATCAACTGGCTATCTGCTTGGAAGGTTGAAGGCTTGCAGATAGCGCTACCGATACTACTAGCTTGCCAGTACTGTAACCGCAAGCGGATGTAATTTAACGCTTTTTCTACATTGTCATCCTGATAGCCTAAATAAATGTACGCAAGCGAGAAGAATTTCTCCATATCTGCCAATGTCGGGGTATTCGCCCACTCTGGGGTGTTTATCCCTGCTTTTCGCGCTACTTCAAATCGCTCCTTGATGTCAGCATCTTCGTAAAAGGCTTTTGTACCCAAAGGGATTACAGATTCTATAGTTTGTGATAGTAAGCCATCAAACTTTTGCGTTCCTAAAACTAATTGAAGTACGATTAAATTAATATCATTTCGATGGGCTTTTGTCCTTTCCTCCCACTGCGACTCAGGAATCTTTGATAGGTCTAGCGGTTGTACAAGATTGTTTGATTCCTTTGAGATATCAAAGTAAAATCCATTAAAGTAGGGCGTGAAGTCTCCAAAGGTTCCTGAACCATCATCATTTGGCAAGTCAATCATTAATACTGACATTCCCAACGCCAAGCATTGATAAATAATAGAGGCGATAATTACCGATTTCCCACTCCCGGTAGTGCCGATTACCATCATGTTTTTCGGCTTTGACAAATCGATATAGACTGACGATTGCCCCTCATCAGCAATTAATTCAAAGCCTTGTTTATCGCCGTGCGCTGTTTGAACGACTGGCGTTAAACCAATTACTTCACTGGCAAAGAAAGTGGCGCGTCTGTTGAAAGGAAAAGTCAGCTGTGGTCGCTGTCTCAACAGCAAAGTGTCAAGCCAGATTGACCATGTATATTGCATTTCTCTAATTAACTCGGCAGGCTGATTGATATACCCTGAAATCAGCCTGCAAGCGTCGTCGATTTCTTCTGGAGAGTTACGATAAACAAGGATTATGACAGCTACATTTTCCGGGACATCACCCGTGTAAAGCTGCTTCTGAGCATCGACTGACCGCTCCGTATTAATTTGCGCTCCTACGTCAATAGTCTTTTTGCTGGCGCTAGCGGAGGCATTTATTGACCGCCTCGTAATCAATTGTTGGGTAAGCCTAATCATTTTTTGATCGGCTGGGCTAATCTCTGTTATTATCTCAACATCATAAATAACCTCGCGTGAGAATACGTCCCATAAAAAGCGTATTTGCTGATAGGTTGAAGCAAACACCTCTGGTTTTTGGGCAAGCGTCATTACGCCGATATACTTCTTTTTGTCAGTACTCTGGTGGGGCAAACATACCCAGCGTCTGTCCGCGTAGGGTATGCCGTTATTCAAAAGTACGGATGTCGCGTGCAATTGGTCGTTATACCACGATGAGTTGGGCGCGGCTTCGTTAATCTCCTCCCTTAATTCGCCTGTATCATAAACCAAGGTATGGGGCACTTTTACAGCCTTCGCACCCATTCTAGAAATTAGGTCGCCCCACAATTGCTTGTCTGATTTGGGCGAGGGAAATAAACCCATTTCCGATAGTATTTGTTGATGCCGCAAAGAGACAATTATCGCTTTTTCAAGAACTTGAATTAAGTTTTGAACAGTGAGTTCGGTCGCTCCTGTTGGGGTGAATTTGCGCTGTAAAAAGTTCGCCAGCTTAACTATCGCTCTATCTACCGCGTCACCACCTTCCGTTCCTCCTGGGCGGACAGTAAAAGTCGTGTAAATACTGAGCTTGATATCCTTGCGCTGATGGTTACGTGTCAGTTCCTGCATTCGGGCAACTTGCCCCCAATCAAGAAACTCACTCTCAGGAGATACAGGGCTAGCTAGCCTCTGGCGATAGTCTTCAATTACTTTGTCTTCGTCGCAAAACGAAGACCAACGAAAGGTGAATTTCTCACCCTCGGAGAACTCTTTACAGCCGTTCTCAAAAGCCTTGGCCATCGCCTCTAGTCTCTCTGATGAATTAAACAGTGGGTGAAAGCCAGTGCATTCATATCCGAATACTAATTGCAGCGTGTTGTTAGTGTCGCTTACTTGTTTTTTGCTCAACAAGTAAGCTCCAATTTGATAGTTCCCCTTTTTGAGTTTTACTAAAGTTGCTAAGTCTAAAAAGTCTTCAAAGGGTACTATTTTTTGATTACGAATGCTGCTTTTTACCATAGTTTAGGCATCCCCTTTGAACCCGCCCTTTTTTTGTTTTGGGGCGAAGAATATCTGACATAGCCACGAGTGAAAACTGGAACGCTTGGGAACACTCTTGACCAGAATAAGTAAGGACGTTTGCCAGATAAAACTATCACCGTAGCACTCAACCAAACACCAGCCAGCAGTCCCCAAACTATTCCTGCCCCAAACATAATCGCTATGATGAAGCCCACGCCAAACATAAATAAGGCGACTGCAAACTGAAAGCCAGTAAAAATATCTATTGTTGCATTTTGACCAAGTGACTGATTGACCCGTTTCATGGGCGATTTATTGTACTCGCTCATCACTAACAAGCGGCTGTAACGCCGTTAAATAAGATACTTTGAGCAATCCAAAGCACCAGGATTATGAAAAACACGCCTACGGGCTGTTGAACCATCTGCGTTACTTCCTGTCCTTCACCAATGCCGTTGGCAACCTTAAGCCCAGAAGCCACAAAGTATACAAACAAAAGCACTGTGATGGTTGCATTTATAACTGCGGGAAGTGCTTTAATGGCCGTAGTTGCCGCCGCCGCACCACCCCCACCAATACCTCCAGCGCCGCCGAACATACAAGTCATTGCTGTCTGAGCCGAATCGAACAAGCCCCACCCATAAGAGGGCATTGACTGCATGACAATGATTGTCGCTGTACCCGCAGCGTTTATGTGATGCTGATACTTGCGCCCAATCGCCGCAAGCGCCTTAGTAAGAACTTGAGATTGTGTTCTTCCTACAGAATTATTAGATGCCAAGTGAATTTCTCCTTATAAACATAAAAATTACTTTTTCGAGCCTCTTTGAAGAAATTCATTCTCTATGTCAGCTAAAGTATGCTCTCTAGCTAGTGAGCGAATTTCTTGAAGGGGAGCAATATGATACTTGTATAGCTTGCTCATGCCATTCAGACCACCTGTTTTTTTGTTGGTGAATTTCTTGAACTCTGGCAAGTATTTCCGAGCGATATTCAAATATGCTTGTAGTTGTCTTGCAGAAACTTTTGGCTTTAACATCGCCGCAACTTCTGGTCTTGTTAGTTCTTCATTTTGCCAAGTTTTCCCCCCTATCCCCATGATTCTGAGAACTTCTTGCAACTTCTGACTATACATAAAATACCCCGCCTTTTTCGTGGCGGGGGAGTGTCATTTTAAAAAATATTAGCGGTCACAAAAAACTGGTTAAAGATAAGAATTGAGCGCTTTTCCTTCCCGTTCCCACTTTTCATCTAAAAGACGACAAGCTACGCGAACAACATTCTGAGGATTCCGTTTATGTTCTCCTGGCATATTCCAGTTTCGGGTAGTGTATTCACTTTCGTACCCCAAAACCAGGGCAAGCTCCCGATAACTTAATTTCCACTTCTTCTTAAACTCTATTGGGTGCATAGTATTTATTTGATACTTGCATAAAGAACTTATTTAATATTTATAACATAATTAGTTAGTCAATTCTTTATAATTTCCTTTGGAGAGATAAATCAAGTTTTATATTTGCTTATCTTAATATTTTTATAAAAAATCTTAGCTGTTATAGGGTTTATCCAACTTATCTATAATATAAATATTCTCTTTTAAGCAATTGTTTTTATGTCCAACACAGATGCTAATTTTCAGCAGCTATTTCAGCTTACAAGTCAAGTTAATAAAGATAACGAAAATTCCACGCTATTAGTCAATCGCCTAACTCCTACTGATGACCAAATCAAAGACTGGCTACAATCACCACAAATCAAACAGTGGCTTACAAAACTACTAATGGGCATACCGAATAATCTCAAAATAGAAGCGATAAATACCATCATCAAAAATGTTATACAAAACCCAGACAAAGACTGTCGAGTACAATTCGGTAGTTCAACTATTGGAGTTGATGTTTTGCGGTGGCAAATCTGGGCATCCTATAAATTACCTTACGCCAGTGGAATCAAAACTCCTGATTGCCCCTACACTTTGAAAAAACATTTGGATACTCCCGACTAACTTCCTAGATGACATAATTACGTATTTTCGTTAATTTCCCACACAATCCCCTTGGTTGAGCGGCATCGCAATTTGCCGACCAATGGTCGGCAAAAACTTAATTATGATTCTCAAAAACTAATTCTTTATATGAGCCAAGATCGAGAGTGTTAAAAGGAGCGGGAATTTGCAGACCACCATCCCAAACGATGTCTGTGCCTTCCCTTATGCCCTCGGTATAACTGTATCTTTGTAACCTACATTCCGCAGGTCTATCAGGTAAGGAGATAATATTTTCGGCAAGGAGCACCGAGAAACTGGAGAATCCAACGTCGTTCATCGGTAAGATTAGCAATTTGTTTAATGCCGGCGATCGTTATCAGATGAATGGACATAAAGCACTGAAAGACCCAACGGAGAGTGGGAGTGCTAGTCGGCTTACCCAACTGATTATTGATAGTTTGTTTTGCAGTTTCCAGAGCTTGGCGCAGTGCCCTTTGTCCTAAACTGTAAACTAATAAACACAGACCCATCACCATTGCCAATGCTGCTACCCGTTCGGGAGAGTTGAGGAAGACACTGCTGGTAAAAAAGAGCGGGTCTTTGAGGAAACGAAAACCGCGTTCTGTAGATTGTTGAGCCTTGTACTGCAAGAGCAAGTCATCGCCAGTCAACTCGTTGATATCTGTAACATTGGTCGCTAAAATGAAGCGACCTGCACGTAATTGTTCAGTAGCAATGGCTTGAAGTTTTGGCACCACACAAGCACGAATTTGATAACAGCAGTGAGTGGGTGGGGTATTTTTGCCTGGTCTACCCGGCTTGCGGTGACGGTGGTGTTCAATAATCTCTATATCTGTCAGTTGATGAAAGCGCAGCTGGTCGCTCAAGAGGTTTGCAGCTTTGAGTGCATCTGCTGCACAAGCGAATTCTTGTTGTGATAACTGTCGCAATTGAGACTGGGCTTTGTCCAAGTGCTGGGCGAGACGTGTTTCTAGTTGCTTTAAATCCGCGCTTTTCCGCGCTTCACTGTTGACTACTAACCAACGCTGCTTGACTCCGGCATAATCACTACAACATTCAGCAATCTGGTATCCTGCGATTGCACTGCTGACAAACGCTTCCTGACTCATGTTGTCTAAGAGAAATTTTGCTGCCGCTAAGGTGGCTGGCACTCTTGATAGCCAGCGTAAAGAATCCATCTGTTTGATGTTCTGTTCACAGTAAAGAGCGGCATCTGCCACAAACAAGGCATCTATCTCCCACTGTTGCCTAAACTTTTTGAGAATTCGCGCAAATGCCGCCGAGTCGGTTTCATTTCCATCTGCAACTCTCAGATATAAGGGAATGTCTCCATCCCCACTGCATATCAAGTCCACTATAAATTGTTTGAGATCCGGTCGATGGTCTCGTGAGTAACCATAGGTAATTTCAATTGCTCTTTCCTCTGTTGCGCCTTCATCTGTGGTGCTGACGTATTCTCCATGCACATGAAATGAACTGGAGTCTAGGTGCAAACTGTCTTTTTTTACCCCAAACTTTTGGGCTGCTGCCAACGCTACTGTGACGAATACTTGTGTTAGTCCCGCCTCATATAGTTTGTCCAATACTCTCCCCAAACGGTCGTCCTTTAGGTGTTCTGGACTTATCCCCTCTCCCAACAGGTGTTCTGTGGCTTTGCCCACAAAAAACTTTTCAAACAGATACAGTGGCGCACTGACCAAACCCAAGCCATTGAGAATCATCGCTTTGACTGCTTGACCTGGGCTGACTATTTCTTGGTGATGAGTGCCTAATATTTGGTTGATTTGCTCTACCAAACACATTTGGTCAATGATGCCTGCCACTATCCCGCAGTGGTCAATATCTTGTACTCTTATTTCTAATGCTGATGATGTCATGAATAAAAAATACCATCAATCTCTTCACTTACCTGCGGAATGTAGGTTGTAATCTAAAACACTTTAGTTTACGCAATTATAATTACTGTAGGCACCGCTATACAGTAAAACTTTCTGCATTATACTCATCTAGGTAAATAGGCTAAATGAACCTACCATCAACTTATTTTTTACCTAGATAAGTATCATGATACAGCACAGGAATTTCATTCCATGTTAAACTTCTATTTTTAACTGTGTAATTTACGACATCATAAACTAACTCGCAATCACCTAAAGTTCCTTCGCCCATTAGGGAGCATCTTGGCGTTCGTAAATAGAATTCGATAAAGTAAAATGGCACATCAAGTTGGGATAATCTCTTTTAGTCGTAAATATTTTTACCCCTGACCAAGATGCCAGCGCCTTTAAAAGTTGACCTGTCACCAATAGAAGATCAAGCCCTACTAGCACTCACTCAAGCAAAAGGTATACCACCAAGAACTCAAAGTCGTGCCACTGTACTACGCTTATCAGCTGCTGGATGGACAGTGCTAAAGATCGCACAATACTTAAAATGGCATCCACAGACTGTACGCGACACAATTCATCGCTGGTACTGGGGCAAACTCGATAGTTTGTGGGATTGTTCGCGTCCGGGTCGCCGTCGCCGATGGCATAACCCAAATATCAAGTCTCTGCTTCAATTCAAAATCTCTTTATTTAGCTATCAACTTATTTTTATTTTATTTTCTTACATCTCTTACATCTATTTAATGCTATTTCTCCACAGTCATGGCGTTTCTACTACTTATGCAGTCAAAATTTACAGGCAGTACAAGGATGAAGCACTCGCTACTCTCACCAGCAATCCCTACCAGTTATCTGCTGACATCTACGGTATTGGTTTTCTGAGAACTGATAAAATTGCCTTTAATTTAGGAGTTGCGCCTGATAGTCAGTTCCGTTACCGTGCTGGTTTAATTCATGTTTTGAACGAAGCTGCTGCCGATGGGCATTGCTATTTACCCCAGCCAAAACTCATTGAGAATGTTATCAAACTGCTGACTACAGCAGATCACACACCCGAAGAAGATGCCCTCGCTGATATTATCAAAGACATGGCACTCAAGGATGACTTAATCCGTGAGAAAAGCTCAGACCAAACGCTGCTATGTTATCTACCAACGTACTTTCACACCGAACAGAACCTTGCTCAATTAATACAATCTAGATTTTGCCAACCAGTTGCACAAGATATGCCTCGTGTTCGCGCCTGGATTGAGCGCTTCACCAAGAGTCGTAAAATCAAACTTTCACCACAGCAACGGCTAGCGGTAGAAATGGCTGCATATTCAAGGGTAATGATTCTTACTGGTGGCCCCGGTTGCGGTAAAACTTTCACCACCCAGACCATAGTCTCTCTGTGGAAAGCAATGGGCAAATCTATCGCCTTAGCTGCGCCAACTGGACGCGCTGCTCAACGCCTGAGTGAAATCACACAACTCGAAGCCAAGACGATACACTGCTTGTTGGAATTTGACCCAAAGACAATGGGCTTCTTACGCGATAATCAAAACCCTTTACCCCATACCGCAATTGTCGCGCTAGAAGCTAGTATGCTTGATTTGTTTCTGGCATCTTCTTTGGTAAAGGCGATACAATACGGTTCCCAACTACTGCTAGTGGGTGACATTGACCAGTTACCCTCTGTGGGTCCTGGTCAATTCCTTGCTGACTTGATTAATTCTGGTCACGTTCCGGTGGTGCGGTTGACCAAGGTATTTAAGCAAGCCCAACAGAGCGCAATTATCACCGCTGCTCACCAAATTAACCGAAGTCAGTTTCCCACTATTGAACCGATTTCCGATAATCCCGTGTCTGAGTGTCTGTGGCACGGCGGCGGTCATCACCCCAAACATGGTGTTAAAGCAATATCCGAAATCATTACAGACTTGATTCCCCGCCTGGGTTACAATCAAGCTACTGATGTGCAAGTGCTTTGCCCCACGTCGCGGGGTTTACTTGGGACTCGTAACCTCAATACCGTATTGCAGCAGTTGATTAATCCGCCCAGTCCCGACAAAGTAGAGATTACCAAGGGCGGGAATTTATTACGAGAAGGCGATCGGATCATTCAACTGACTAATGATTATAATCACGAAATTTTTAATGGCGACTTCGGAATTATCAAGGCCATTGATCTTGAAGAGATGGAAGTTACTGTACAGTATGGTAAGCATACTGTCGTTAGAACCAGAGCAGACTTAAATCAAATTGCCCTCGCCTGGAGCTTCACCATTCATCAAAGCCAGGTTTCAGAATATCCAGTAGTAATTCTGCCAATTTATACGCAGCCTTATATGATGTTGTCTCGTAAACAGTTGTACACAGCATTAACTTGTGCCAAGCAGTTAGCGATTGTCGTTGGTTCCAAGAAAGCGATATCCAAGGCTTTGCGTTCTAGTGACGGCCAACTGCGATATACGCGATTACAGCAGCGGTTGGAAAGCGCTTTTTTGCACCCGACGATTGCAATTTAGAAATGTTCAACTTAACAATTTCACCCGCCTTGCGGTTGTTGCTCTCAATCAAGAGTGAGAAATCTGGTAGCTAGTAGTTCGCTTTCGTGACGAAAGCGGGGTAAAGGGGAAGGGGTAAAGGGTTTAAATCCCTTACCCGAATGGCACGCTTGAAAAGCTGAAACCTCCTTGCTGGCAGGGTGTGGGAGGATGGGGAGGCAATGCAGCATTTGTTGATATGCAGTTATTCAATTTCTCCTCTTTCTCCCCATACTTCCCCCACTCCCCACACTCAAAATCTTGTTATATCAGGGCTTTGCGATTAACAAGCGTGCCATTCTCCCAAACCCAGTTCCCTTTCCCCTTTCCCCAGTCCTCACTTTGCATTTTTGGGTTGGCAGACTACTAGCTGTGCTTTCGCCCCGTGTCTGGTAAGCGACGGCGGGGCATTTCATTACTGGTAAGTGCCTTGGCAATTCTTGAGAAACTACTTCTCTACCTCCCGTTTGCGGTTCTAGAAAAAAAGTGTCTTAAACACAAAGCAAAGCAATCAAACCACTCTCAAAAAATAAACTAAAAATGACTCTATAGTTTTATGGCGTGATAGCGCTTAAAAAGCAGTACACTGCGGCGTAAATAAACTTTAGAGGACGCTCTTTGATCTTTTATATCATTTATTAACTATAAAGTCATTTTTAGTTTATTTTTTTCACCTACTTTTAGGCTTTTCAAAATAAATACCCTGCTGAACAATTGCATAGCAGTATTGTGTTTGTCATGCTCCTCAGTATTAGAGGTGTACTATACGCAAAAATCGAGAAATTTTCATTCGCTTGAGGGTGAGTTGAAACGCCCATTTTAAAGGACAATAAAAATCAGACACTATAAAACCAGACGAAACTACTCTTGTGTCTGATTTTTAAGGGAGTAATAAAAATGACGCTCTCTCTTGTCCACATAACAGCCCATAGAAAGGCTCTTGCTTCCTTGCCAGTAGCGCAGGCGGAGGCGAAGTTGATTGCGCTGTGGCTGGAGGGAAAAGCGTCGTCTTCTATTCGGGCTTACCAGCGATACACTAGGCGATTTCTGGATTTTCTGGACAAGCCGCTCAAAAAAGTGACTTATGAAGACTTGGTAGAATACGCTAGTTCTTTTGGGGGCAATGCCGAAAGCACAAAGCGGATATACATAGCTTGTGCCAAAAGCTTGATTAGTTTCGCTCATAAAATTGGATATCTCCCTTTTAATGTGGGTATGGCACTAAAACTGGGTGAATTACCAGATGTAATCAACGAACGCTATCTTGATGAAGCTGATATTAAATTGTTGGTACGGGCAGCTTCTAAGCATTTAGCTGATGCTAAAACTCCTAAGCGCCAGTACACAGCCCTACGTAATTTGTTAATTATCAAACTTCTGTATCAGGCAGGGTTACGGGCAAGTGAAATCTGTGAGCTGACTTGGGGAGATTTGACACCCCGTGGTGAGAGTGGTCAAGTTTACGTGCGAAAAGCCAAGGGCAGCAAAAATCGGACAATTCTCATCAAGCCAAAACTTTGGGCGGAATTAATGGAGTTCAAAGCTTCGGCTCACTCCAATCAAGCAGTGTTTCCAAGTCAAAAGGGGGGACACCTCGACCGTCAAAACTTGCACCCGATTGTTAAAGCGATCGCACTCGAAGCCGGATTAAGCGAACTGGTTTCGGCTCACTGGTTACGTCATGCCCACGGTTCTCACGCTATTGAGCGCGGGACTAATCCAGTACTGGTGAAAGAAACTTTGGGTCACGCCAATCTAGCCATCACCGATCGCTATCTCAAAGCTAGACCTAATGACAGTAGCGCTTTAAACTTGATGGATCTTTGACATTTTGCATGACTTGTGAAAATGCATCACAAATTGGAACCAGTGGCATAGATTGCTACCGGAAACGAAACAAAAACAGCTTTCAAATGCCAAAAAGATTTTTTCCCTAGCCAGCCCCCTCCATAGGCAACACTTCTTCCAAGAGCCATTCATAAAATTCCGGGACAAGAGATTCCACAAGTCGCAGTTCATTTGCCGCGATCGCTTCAAGTTCCAGCACCGTCTCCCAGCGCAAATCCTCAACCCATCGCTTAAGGATGCCTTTAATCGCGTCAACCCCCTGCTTGATACCAGAGCGAAGCATTTCCACGCAGTGGAGTAGCGTAATCCGATCGGTCGGAGGCGACTCAAATTCGGTAGTATCCTCCCCTTGGCAATGGGAGTTCCCTATAGCATCAATGGGGGGTGTGGATACGGCCTGCTGATTGGGGTTTACATTATACACAGCAGGGGTTGGGGTCGCATAACAGGTTCGATTTTCTTTTTGATTACGCTTCGTTTCACGATGAGCAATTACATGCATTGCAAATTCCAATTGTTCTTTAGATAAAGAGAAAAGTTTCACCTGTTGACCCCGCTTACCCTGCTTACGGAAGGTCAACTTTAACCCCAACTGCTCGACTAAAGTTCCTAGCAACCAAATAGGCTTACAGTCACTGGGAATAGTAAACCCAAGGATTGTTTTGACGTGAGCAGCACAATGTATAGCGATCTCCGTCATTTTGAGTAAGGTGGAATCCGAGGCGGTAAATTCCTCACCCGCAACTAAAGAAGTGAGAATCTGATGCAGCCCAAGGTTAAATCTAGCCAGCCACCGTGCCGAGTAATTCCCCCAGTCGATACACAAAGGTAAATTGTCCCGTTCGGTGCGGTCTTTTTGGGTGACAATTGTTGGTGGCGTGGGATAACTTTGCCCAGTTTTGGGATCAACAATTGATTCTTCGGGCTTTGCTAAAATGGCCTCAAGTCCGGCGATAGCTCTAATTAAGCGACCACCTTTATCCATTTCTACGAGTGATTCGGTTACTTCGATGCCGTAAGAATCAGAAATGCGAAACTTTTCACATTCAAAAATTTCATTAGGGTCAAGGTAATCTTTGCTCTGAC
>NZ_JADEXT010000038.1:0-72656 GCF_015206985.1 Nostoc sp. LEGE 12447
GGTTGTTGTCATTGTTTTATAAGTGCGGTTAGTGATTTATGAATCAGGCAATTTCGTTTTCGCCTGTGAATACACTTTACAATGCTTTACAATTTTTAATCAACTATTTCACTTTTGTAAACCTGATGGAACTCATCAGTTTTACTTATCAACAGCCCAAGTTACGAGCAAGCGAGAGGATTTGATTTCAAATGAATTTCCGCGATTGCTTGCCCAAATCTGCAATATTGCGGTTACTTATACTATTTCTATATGAAGCTGCACAAAACCAACCTTGATAAGGCAAGGAGCTGAAGCCGCTTATATACCAATACGCTTGGGTTAAGACTAAAAGCTAAAACTGGCGTATGTTGGGTTTCGTTCCTCAACTCAACCTTGTATCTTAGAAGAAGTGTTAGACCGTCCCAAGCGTATTGGCTTATATACAACCTTATATATAACGGTGTTGGGGACAAAAAATATTCCAACCAATACCCATAACGACTTTGAAGAAAGTTGCTACAATGATTTGCACTTAACCTAATGAAAAAGCTAAATGTGTTGTAGTTTATTTAAATAACTCCAAACATTCATTTTTTAAAATGCCTTTGGTAACTTTGATGCTTCTAAATGATTTAGCTATTACCTCTTCACAAGATAGATTAATTTGTGATTGATTTATCGAGATTAAGTCTTGAATTGAAGCACCATATACAATTTCAGATAAACCACTCCAAACACAAGCAGTTGCACACATTGGACAAGGTTCGCAAGTTGTATATATACTATAACCTTCTAAAAAATGGTTTTTAAGTTTAGCTGTTAAACTACGAATAACGTTGATTTCAGCATGGGCTGATGGATCGTTGTCTCTGATAACAGTATTATGAGCTACGGCAACAACTTCATTATCTTTAACAATCACAGCACCGTAAGGTGTATCTCCTTCTTTTGCTTGCGCCAAAGCTAAACCCATAAAATATTCTGGAATCATAGAAAGTGAGGTTAATATAAGGATAGTGATTAATAATATCGTATTTCTGATGCTATAAGTGGGAATTAAAATTATTTAATAGTCGAATATGTTATTGAGCAGACAAGAAACAGAATTCTACTTAAAAGACCTAGAAACACCAATAGGTAAGGCGATTAATTTAACACTTGCCGCTTTGGTACTATTATCATCAGGAATTTTTGTCGCAGAAACTTATAATATTCCTGATTTTGTGCGATTTGAATTACATCTAGTCGATACTGCGATCGTCATCATATTCGCGGTGGAATATTTACTCCGTTTGTGGAGTGCAGAAAACAAAATTCAGTATATTTTTAGCTTTTATTCGATTATTGACCTAATGGCAATTTTGCCATTCTTTATAGGGATGGTTGATATTAGCTTTATCCGGCTACTGCGATGGTTTCGGATTTTACGATTAATCAGATTTATAGATAGAAGATTTTTATTCGCTACTATCAGCACTGAAGATGGCATGATCTTTGCGCGAATATTATTTACATTATTCGCAATTGTTTTTATTTATTCTGGCTTAATCTATCAAGTAGAGCATCCGGTTAATCCTCAAAATTACGGGACATTTTTAGATGCATTCTATTTCTCTGTTGTCACAATGACAACTGTGGGATTTGGTGATGTTATTCCAATTTCTGAATTAGGACGTTTGCTAACGGTATTGATGATTTTCACAGGAATTGCACTGATTCCCTGGCAAGTGGGGGATTTAATTAAGCAAGTTGTGAAAACTGCTAATCAGGTAGAAATGGTTTGTTCCAACTGTGAATTGGCTTTCCATGATATAGATGCTGGGTTTTGTAAAAGGTGCGGGACTAAGTTACCTAGTCACAGGGTTGATTGAAATGCGATGCCTACGGCGGGCGGGTACGCCATCGCCTAGGGCGGTATATAGTGCTAATTACCGGGTACTTCGAGAATATAGTCAATGCCTAACGTCAACGTCATTTCAGAATATAAAAGCTTTGGTGGCAAACTCGGCTTTTACAGTCATTTCTCCTCAACCTGTAATGGTGAAATGCGTTTTGCTGTTTATCAACCACCACAAGCAACTCATAAACTTGCGCCAATTCTTTATTTCCTCTCTGGGTTGACTTGCACGGAAGAGAATTTTATGGTGAAGGCGGGGGGAGTGCAACGCTTTGCGGCTGAGTACGGCTTGATGCTGGTTGCACCAGATACCAGTCCGCGTAATACTGGCATTGCAGGCGAGGATGATGACTGGGACTTTGGTACAGGTGCAGGCTTTTATGTTGATGCCACAGAAGAACCGTGGCGTAAAAACTACCAAATGTATAGTTATGTTGTCCACGAACTACCTGCTTTGATTAACGCAAATTTCCCCACCCAACCTGAAAAACAAGGTATTTTCGGTCATTCAATGGGGGGACACGGGGCGCTTGTCTGTGCAATGAGAAACCCAGAACTTTACAAATCAGTATCAGCCTTTGCACCTATCACTGCACCTATGCGTTGTCCTTGGGGACAAAAGGCTTTTGGTGGTTATCTTGGCAAAAATCAAGAAAGTTGGCGTGCTTATGATGCTAGTGAATTAGTCAAACAAGTAGGATATCACAGTTCAATTCTTATTGACCAAGGGACTGCTGATAAATTTTTAGCAGAACAATTACTACCGGAAGTGTTTGAAAAAGCTTGTGCAGATGTTAAGCAGCCCCTAAACTTGCGTTACCAAGAAGGCTATGACCACAGTTATTATTTCATCGCCAGTTTTATTGAAGATCATATTCGCCACCATGCGTTCGCTTTATTGATTACAGCAGTTTTTATCTATTTAAACCCCACGTTTCTATTTTGATTTTTGAACAAGAATACGAGAAAATGGGGAACCGGAATCAAATTCCCCCAATTTATAGGGGGATTTAGCAGAATCTAAAGCTTTTGATACCGACAAGAGGACTTTTCAAACATCCTCTAAAAGAGCAGTTATGGTTCACACAATTATTGCACCCCATCTCTTAATCCTTTCTAGGATCAAGGGGCATTCTTGGCGTTTAATAAGTAGTTAAGCAGGCATAATATTTAGTGAAACGGCGATACATGACAGATATATAATTAGTTGAGCTTTATTTTTGAGCAATAAATATGAATGATTTTGTGCCTCCTCAGAGGAAAAAAGACTATATCATCCTCTTAATAATTTGGTTAATAGCATTAGCTATAGATAGAACTTGGTTTTTATTAGATAATTCGATTCCATCCTACGATCAAAGCGCACATTTAACGACAGCATTACATCATTATAGAATTTTTCAAAACTTTAATATCTTGTCAGGAAATTGGTGGTTATCTCTGTGGCAATTAACTCCAAGTTATCGCGCTCCTTTTTTATATATTTGCACCGTACCATTCTTGATGTTGTTTGGGCGTGGATATGACCAGGCAAGCTTGGTCAACTTATTATATACTGCAATGATTATACTTTCAGTGTATCATTTAGGTAACTTTTTATTTAAAAACCGAAAAACTAGCATAACTGCCAGCGTATTTTGTTTATTATTTCCTATTTTAGGAATGATACGGACAGATTATTTATTAGATTATGGGCTAACAGCAATTGTTATAGTAACTTTCACAATTTTGACAATTTGGAAAGATAGTTATGTTGGGTTTTTATCATGGGGTTTAACTATCATATTGGGTATAGGTATAGGTTTAATATTGTTGACTAAACCTACAGGATTTATTTTTATTTTAGTTCCTAGTATTTGGACGTTAATTACTTTTATTAGAAAACGTCAATTCATCAAGCTAATACAAACTTGCTTATCTTTGATGATAGCTTGGTTAATTTGTGGTTTTTGGTATAGCTTAAATTGGTTAACAATTATTACATCGGCATTAAACGCTAACCAGGTCGGAAAAGGAGAAGGCGACCCTTCGTCCACAACTATTGCTGGATGGTTGTTTTATCCAAAGATGATCCCAGAAAGCGTTGGTTTACCAATATTATCTGTAAGTATTGGCATTTTATTGGTTTATCTTATTAGATATAAATTTACTAATGATTTAATTCCCGGATCTCTCCATAAATCCGCTCGAATATGGTTATTAGTTACCTTAGTCAGTAGCTATATAATTTGTACTTTGGGTACAAATAAAGACATTAGATTTATTCTGCCATGCTTCCCTATAATTAGTTTAATATTGGCGGATTTATTTAACTTAATTGAAAATATATATTTTGATAGGCTGAGACTAGCAACTCTGGTATTAAGTAGTATATTGTTAGTCAATAATTTGTTTCCCTTACCCCTAATTCAAGTATGGGGTGGTAAACATTTCCCTAATAATGATGGCAACAAATATCCATTGGATCAACTTATAAATAAAATTATTGAAACAAATATATATTTAAGATCAACTTTAGGGGTAATTCCTGTTTCTACACCTCAGGTAAATGAGTTTACTTTAGATTCTTTTGGCGCGTTAGCAGATTTCCGCGTATATGGTAGAAAATTCACATATAATTTATCTCAGGTAGAGGAAGATTTACAATATTTTTCTTGGTATGTCACTAGAGATAATGAACCAAACCAACCAGGAGACAGTGGAGAGATTAAACGGAAATTAAACTCTTTAGTTAAATATTCTACTGATTTGAAATTACAGGGCGATTGGATATTGCCTAATGGAGATAAACTTCGATTATATAACCGCAAGAATCCTTATGTACTTGTTCAAAAAATCAGCAATACTGAGTCTGTAATTAATCTAGAAAGGGTTGCGATTCCTCAACAATTAATTTTAGATAAAAATAACCCAGTAACATATCAGATAACAGGTTCATGGGATGATTTGCAAAATGGTATTTTACTATTAAAATGGCAAAATAGCCAATCATCTTGGGATCACGATCATGCCATTGGCTTGGGAAATTTATACTGTGGTATCAAATGTCATCCTGAAGGAACTTTCCAGGTGAAAGAAGCCTTAGCTACATTTATTCCGAAAACGTTACCAGTAGGAAAATATAAATTATCAGCACTATATTTAGATAGAAGAACCAATAAAGTCACATCTTTAAATATTCCAGATATTACTGTAGATGTAACAAATGTAGGAACAGGAGAAAAATCTCCACCTCTAGATTTCGTTACTCGAACTTCACAACTAGCACAAGAGTTACAACAAGGTAAATTAAATAATATATTTGCACAGATAGATAATTTCAATCTATACGATCCTACTCAAGATTATTTAAAACAGATTGGATTTGCGGCTAATTATCATCTGCAAAGAGAGCCAAATAACTTAAATTGGCGTTACACTCTAGTCTTATCACAACTTTTACAGCGCCAAGTTACAGAATTAATCCAAAATTTAATAGAATTAACTAAATATGATTCTCAAAATCCTTACATATATCTTTATTTAGCTGTTGTTTATTTGTATGACTTTCAACCTGCACAAGCAGAACAAAAATTAGCGATCGCAGAACAATTAAAACCAGATATCCCAGAATTAAAAACTTTAAAGAAAGTAACAAATATTATGAAATTTTTGCCACTAATTCATTTTTGAAAGATCAGAAAGGAACAAAATATATAGCAGTCTTAATTTGATTCGGGAAAAATCGGGACTTGCGGAGAAAAAAATGCGCTTTATTTCGTGGAAATTAGCCGTTCCATCGCTGAGTGCATAGCAGTTAACCGGCGGACAATCTGATCGATCTCCAAATCTAATATGCTGTAATCAATGACTGCTTGACGAACGGGTGTATGTCCTTGATTGACAGCTAGCTCTTGTATTCGGGCTGTACGCAGTGCTTGCAAGTGCGGTTGGATTTTTTGCAGCGTTTCTTCCAAGCCAGGTAAGGGTGGTGGGGTAATTTCCAGTTGTACTGAATCAGCTAACTGCTCTAACATTAGCGAAACTTGGCGGACAAAAGTTTCTAATTCCGGCAGTGGCACTGTTCCTCGAAAATGTTCGAGATGTACTGCCAAAACTGTCACGGAGTTAGTAAAACGTCCCATGTACACCAACAGCGTCATCACTGGTTCTACCAATTCTTTGGGCATTTGGGGTTCGCGCAGCAATCCTTGAAATGAGGCTTGAGCATTGCCAATTGCCAATCCCGTTTGTCGCCGTTGACTGATAATGTTGGAGTCATGCTCTTTTGTTCCCTGGTAAACAGCCATCACATCCCAAAAGTACTTGTGGCATTCTCGCAGTGCAGTGGCGAGTTGACTGGGTAAGCGATCGCGTTCCCGATTTGGCAATATAAAGTAATGGCTTGCAAAAGCCAATCCCGCCCCAATTAATGTATTCAAGACGCGAAAGCCAGCAAATTGCCAACCAATGGGATTACCAATATCGATAATCAGTAAGACAAATATTGATAAGAAAATCACCGAATACCCATAGTTGACACTGATTAGGGAAATGCCAAAAAATACTGTCAGCAAGATGATGATGTCTAATACAGTCTTACTGGTGATGGTTGCGACTAGGACAGCTGCTAACACGGCTCCCAAGATCGTCCCGCCAACTCGCTGAAAAAACCTCTGGAAAGTTGCGCCCAAGTTCGGTTTGAGGACTAGGATGCTTGTTAGTGTTACCCAATACCCCATTGGTAAATTAGTAATGCTGTATAAGATTACGCCTAGAGTGAGAGTTACACTAATGCGGAGAGCATGACGAAAGATTGCTGAGTCTAAGGTAAGGTTGTCTTTGAGTAAACTTAAGAGCGATCGCTGTTCATCTTCAACTACAAGAAGTTTATCTATATCTCGGCGACTCATCTTGTTACGTTCTTCCAGAGATTTAGCTGTCTGAGCCGTATATTGCAACTGCTTAATCAGTTTTTCTATCATCAGCACCAGGTTAGTGAAAGCAACGAGGGTTGTGTAGTCTGTCTCACTCCCAGCAATTGCTTTTCTTTGCAGACTTTCTTGTTCCTTTAGTGCCTCATAAATGCGGTTAAGATTTCCCAGATCGATGCTAGCAGGCTTGCGTGATATGACTTTCGCTATGGCTTGCAGAATGACTGATATTTGTTCTAGTGCATCGTCTACTAATTGCTGAACTGCGTGATATTGCTGTTGTTGAAAGTGTGTTTCTAGTAACTCTGTTAAGGCAATAACTGAGCCAAGCAAGCGATCGCCATCTTGAATTAGCACCAATAACTGCTCATCCATCCAACTCCGAGCCGGCTTTCCAATCCGTGCAGTACCTAAAGTAGTCCGTGCTGTCTCTAATGACTGTCTAATTTCGAGAATATTTTCAGGTGTTGTCACCCTACCGAGAAATGCTTGAATGTACTTGGCAATTCCACTGAAGCAATCAGCCAAAGCCATCCTTAGTGGGTCATAAGGTCTAAAAGGCCACATTACTAAAGAAAGTAACATCGCCCATCCACCTGCAATTAGACATAGCAGCGATCGCATGAGTGCGGCTTCCAGATTTCCTGGCTGTGCGATCGTGGAGATAAATGATACCCCTACAACCAGACCGACATTTGCACCAGCGTTACCATACATCGACGCAAAACCTGAAGCAAGTCCCCAGAGAAATGTCAGTACTACAGATAATCCTAGAATTTTAGCGACTAGAGTACCCACAAATACTGAAACAGCCATTCCCAAAGTAGCCGCCACCATTGCCTTAGCTTTAATCTGGTAAGGGCCACCAACATTTGCTAAGTTGACAAAGTAAGCCATTAAACCGACAAATAATCCGCTTTCCCTTTGGTTGATGAGTTGCCCAATTAGCATCGGAACCCCCAACGCTAATGCAGCTCGCAAGCCGTTGGATATTGCTGGTTTTCCTGGCTCTGGCTGGATCAGAGACCTGAGAAAATTACTTCGATTCAACTGCATTGTTTTTGTTAACAAAACAAAAGTTTTATTTGGATTTTTTAATATTTTTATATATTTAGATTTATTCTAATTCATCGTGGGCAAGTGAGAGCTTTTCCAGAAAGTGAATATTAGAATGCACCTTTTGCTACTTTATCATTGACAGAATGATTGCCAACTAAGCTTCACAGGTGTATGTCCCAGAGATTGCTAAGGCTGTATAACCAATTTTAGCCAAAGTTATGCTTTAGATAATTTGATGTAACCCGAATAATTTGCCCTCATTCGAGTAGAAACTAAAAACGGCATTTTTTGAAATTAAATATGAATTTGATCAGTCTCTAATTTAAAACCATTTTTTAGGGGCAATTCATGTAACTGCGAATGCGTCTACATGAATTGCCCCTAAAAAAATCATCCGATTGTGCAAAATAAATTAGTTGAACAATCAAGCAGTCAGAATATAAGGCGAGTCGATCGCCGCTACACGACCAGCATCTACCAAAGCTTGGTATACCATCGCCGCTACCTCAGCGCGTGTAGCATCACGGGTAGGATTAAGTTGTTTGAGGTTCGGGTGATTGACAATAATCTCCTTGCTTATAGCTTTCACTACCTCATCCTTGGCATATTCAGGAATCTTGGCTTGGTCATCGAAAGCTTTAATAGATGCTGTACCATCAGCAGATAACCCCAACCCATTCACTAGGGAGACAATCACTTGCACGCGCTGAATATTCTTGTTTGGGCCGAAAGTATTGTCAGGAAAACCAGAGAGAAATGAACCTTGATATGCCTGCTGAATAACCTTAGATGCCCAGAAATCTGCGGGTACATCTTTGAATTTCACCACGGGGCGGTTTGGCGATGGGTTGAAAGCTTTTACCAATAATGCGGCGTATTGTGCCCGTGTCATCGTAGCATCGGGTTTAAATGTGCGATCGGGAAAACCATTAACTATCCCCAATTTGACTAATTCCCGAATAAACCCACCTGCCCAATGATTACTAATATCGGTTAATTCGATAGTAGGTGTGGGGGTTGGGGTTGGCGTTGGGGTTGGGGTTGGTGTGGGTGTTGGCGTGGGAACCGAACTATCTGCAAACTCTATACTTCCGGCGACTTTAGACGTATCTATTTTATTTCCTATAGAAACCAGCTTGTTGGAACTGGCATTTTGCAAATCAAATTTACCGTTATTGCGTAAAGTATTACCACCTAAGTTATTAGTACTGCCGATATCCGGTAAAGCAGTTCCAATTACTGTGATACCATCATCAGTGTTATTTTCACTGACATTGTTACGTAATAGAGGACGGGCACTACCAGAGATGACAATCCCAGAACGGTTTTCGTAAATTTTGTTATCTCGAAGGATGGGTGATGCAGTATCACTAATTGCAATGCCAAAACCTGTTTTAAAGCAGGTATTACCTTGAATTTGGCCTTTGGAATTTTTAGCGATCGCAATTCCATTGGCTGCATTCTCACTGAACAAATTACCTAAAATAATTGGGTTTGCCTCACCTGTAGCAAATACTCCCTCCCGCTTACAGTTGGTGAAAGTGTTATTAGCAACAGTAGGAGCAGTTGATTCAATCCAGACACCACTACCACGGCTAGCCAGATTTGTTACAGTTACCCCTCTGAGTTCGGCTTTATCTAGCAACACAAATGTGACATTCTGAGCAGCGAAAGTACGGCTCAAGTAGGTACCACTGCCTTCAATCAAAATGCCCTTGCCAGTGTTTGTTTCATTACCCAGCACTGTCACACCAGATGGAACCGTTAGCGGAAAGACTTCACCGCTAGCAGCATTGTAATTACCATCTGCCAGTTGAATCTTGGTATCAATAGTAGCTACCTTAAGGGCTTGGGTAATGGTTTTGAAGGGGGCTTGTTGACTACCGACGTTGGTATCACTTCCTGATGCCGGATTTACGTAAAAAGCTTGAGCCATATTTATACTTTAATAAAATACATAGCTATCCTAGCGCTAACCGTGAAAGTGGGTAGCGTTGGATGCGTTAAGTAACTTAAAGTACTTCTCACTGCAAAGTGAAAAACTTATGCAAAAGCATTTGTATAAGTTTTTATTCTCGCAAAAGCTATTAAAGAAGGATAATTTGCAATACCTCTTTTAGGGAACGAGAATTTATTACACGCTCAATCCAGCACTCAAGATTGGGCGGGAATAAGCTTATCGATTCTTATAGAAACGCATTTACCATCAAACCTTCTTTGCACATATCTATTGCATTGATATAAACCTACTAATACTTCCCTTTTTCTGTATCCACATAAGTTGTATTTTGTCAAAACAAATTAGATGCGTTTTTTCTGGGTAGGGGAAATGTTTATAGAGGAGTTTTTCCGATTCTGTGAAAAGCAAAAGAAAAAATAAAATTTATTTAATTCGTATTTACAAATTCTATTCTCCTTATATAGTATAAATAAGCGAGTTAATCATCCTCCTCTCGAAATAAATCCTGGCGCGAAAAAGTTAACTCTTATCATTCTTAAGAGAGATGACTTTTGTTTTTTGCCTTTATGTCTACTCTGCAAGAAAGACTACTGTGTGGGAACTGGTAGTTTTCTATGACATTAAGGGGAAATGCTGTATAGGTGAGATTTACATATTATCTATCAGTAACACCTAACCTATCAGCGGTTATCGGTGATAAATATTGAGCGTATTTCCTAAACACCAATTTTTAGGAGAAAATCACATGATTATGACAGTAGAAACAGCCCAGTTAAATAACCAAAGCATTTTGGAAAGTTTTGGTTTGGTGGAAGAAATTGACGAACAAGCTGCGGAAATAATTTCTGGTGGCCTTGAGAGATTTTCAATTAGAAATGAAACACAGAAGCCGATTTATTACACACTGGATGGCGTCCGAGCTGTAATAAAACCCGGTGAAAACCATAGAATTCGTACCGATCTAGGTGGGGACATTAGATTCGATGGAGATAGTAGGGATGAAGTAGTAAGACCGAAAGTATATGACCTAAGAGATTCTGGAAAATATGTATTTTATAGTAATGCGACGAATAATTCCAATAGGATTGAATTATATCGTCAAGTGTAATATTGCAAAAATTAAAGTCTATAACCCTGAATATTTCGTAGGGTAAGCATTGCCAGTCAAGCCTGGTTGAGATGCGATTTATCTCTATTAGGGCTGAGTAATGTAATCTGAATTTTCAGGTTACTTAGGGTTATTTTCGCTGTTGGGTTTCTTTCCTCAACCCAACATACTTGATTTCATTTTTTGCGTTTGACCGACAAGTATTGACCAATGAAATAGACTAAATTTAAGGACAGACTTCAATGGCTATTACTATCGCAACAACCTTGTTAAACAACCAAAGTATTTTAGAAAATATTGCTTTGGTAGAAGAAATTGATGAACAAGCAGCAGAAATAATTTCTGGTGGTCAATCTGGCAATTTGTTGAATAAAGAAATATATGCTTTTTACGAGGTAAAAGATGAACCAATTCCATACCCAGGGCCTGTGATTGACCCAGAAGATCCTGATAAATGGTAGCGACACTCCAAAACCATTAGGAGAATCTGTTCAACAGGCTAATTTTGCATTTGGCCAGGACAGAAGCTACAAAAACAGAAATCGATACTGTTAAGTAGGGCTTGCTGAATAAACGTAAAACCTTTGTATGGATGGGTTTTATAAATCAATTGTTGATTTTAGTAATAACTGATTTGCTAAACCTGCCCTTACCTTAACAGTTCGATGATTGCGATCGCTCTTAACATCTTTTTCCACGGTCAATAAAAATTTTCTGCGTAAATCCTCATTCAAGATAGTCAATTCCTTTCACTGTATTTTCGCCCCAATAATTGCGCCTGTAAATGAAATATCAAATTGTCCTTCAACACAGTGAAGAAGACTGTGGTGCAGCTACTTTAGCTACGATTGCCAAACATTACGGACGCACATTTACCCTTAACCGAGTGCGGGAAGCTGTTGGTACTGGGGCGAGAGGAACTACTCTATTGGGATTACGACGGGGTGCAGAAGTCCTGGGATTCCATAGTCGGCAAGTTAAAGCCACTCCTCAACTCATCAACCAATTAGATCAAGCTCCTTTACCTGCCATTATTCACTGGAAAGGCTATCACTGGGTAGTATTATACGGACAAAAAGGCAAAAAATATGTAATTGCTGACCCAGGTGTTGGTATCCGTTACCTGACTCACGAGGAGTTAATTAAAGGTTGGAATAATGGGGTGATGCTGCTACTCCTTCCCGATGAAAGCCGCTTTTATCAACAAGAATCAGATAAGATTGGCGGTTTTGGGCGTTACCTGCAACGGGTTTACCCTTATCGGTTTATAATAGCCCAAGCGATCGCCCTCAACATTGCGATCGGTCTACTTTCCCTTGCATCTCCCTTCATGATGCAACTACTCACCGATGATGTCCTAGTTCGGGGAGATACCCAACTATTAACCACTGTTGCTATTGGCGTAATCACCCTGAATTTAATTAAAAGTGCCATTGGTTTAGTACAATCGCACCTAATCGGTTATTTCAGTCAAAGATTGCAATTAGGACTAATTCTAGAATACGGGCGCAAACTCTTACATTTACCCCTATCTTATTTTGAAGGACGACGCAGTGGGGAGGTAGTCAGCCGCATTGCAGATGTTCATGCTATCAATAACTTAGTTTCCCAGATTGTCCTAGGATTACCCAGTCAATTTTTTATTGCTTTAGTGTCTTTGGGCTTTATGCTTTTTTACACTTGGGAGTTAACTCTAGCTTCTATAGTTGCATTTCTCATAATCACGGCTGTTAACTTGCTTTTCTTACCAGCACTGCGACAGAAAACCCGCAATATGATTGTTTCTGGTACAGAAAACCAAGGCTTTTTGGTAGAAACATTTCGGGGAGTACAAGTCTTAAAAACTACCCAAGCTACACCCCAAGCTTGGGAAGAATATCAAGGAAATTTTGGTCGTCTGGCTAACTTGGGCTGGAGTACCATGCAGCTAGGACTCTACAGCAGCACAGTTACAGGTATTCTTTCGACATTTATTAATATTGGTATTCTCTGGATTGGTAGCTATTTAGTAATTAATCGGACTTTAACAATCGGACAATTGATTGCCTATAACGGCATGAGTAGCAATTTTCTCGGATTTTTAAGTTCTGCCATTGATTTAGTCGATGAGTTTATCACTTCCCAAATAGTTATTCAACGTCTTACAGAAGTTATTGATGCTACGCCAGAAGATGAAAATGATCTTAAAAAGCAGTGGGTAGAAATTCCGGGAAATATAGATATTACTTGCTCTGAAATTAATTTTCACCACACAGGTAGAATTGATTTACTACAAGACTTTTCCATAACTATTCCTGGGGGACAAGCAATTGCTCTAATTGGTAAATCTGGCTGTGGCAAAAGTACCCTAGCAAAATTGATTCCTGGTTTATATACAATTCAATCAGGCAATATTCGCTATGGTTTTTATAACCAGCAAGATATATCTTTGGAATGTTTGCGGCAACAGGTGGTTTTAATACCACAAGAAGCCCATTTTTGGAGTCGGTCTATTCTGGATAATTTCCAATTTAGTTATCCTCACCTTAGTTTTAGAGACATTATTATCGCCTGTCAAATTACTGGTGCTGACGAATTTATCAGCGAACTACCTGATAAATATCAAACTGTCTTAGGAGAATTTGGGGCTAATCTTTCTGGTGGACAAAAGCAAAGATTAGCTATAGCTAGAGCTATAGTTACTAACCCACCTATTTTAATTTTAGATGAGTCTACCAGCGCCCTCGATCCAGTGAGTGAAGCACAAATACTAGATAGGCTTTTAGAGTATCGCCAGGGTAAAACTACCATTTTGATTAGTCATCGTCCTAGAGTTATCCAGCGTGCAAATTGGATTATTTTTCTAGAACAAGGACGGTTAAAAATTCAAGGAACAGTAGAAGATTTACGACAATTTGATGGAGAGCATTTAGACTTTTTGGATGATGTAACTTTGAGTCTTTCAGACGCGATAAATCGCGTCTCTAAATGATGATTTTGGGCTTAAATAAACTGTATTGGCTAATATCTTCACCTATTTTTCAATTTTGAAGTGTCTAACTATGGTTAACGTTCACAACACAGACTTTTTACAACCAATTCAAACAGATGAATTTATCCCACCAATTAGTCGTTGGATTACCTTTGGTGGGCTATTTGTTCTCTGCGTTTTGGGATTAGCGATTCCCGTTGCCACAGTTGCCAAATATAAGGTGACAGTGAAAGGGCAGGCAGTTGTCCGTCCATCTGGGGAATTGCGAATTGTGCAGGCGGCAACTGAAGGCCAAGTTATGCAGATTTATGTCAAAGAAAATCAAGTCGTCAAAACCGGAGATGCGATCGCCATTATTGACGACTCTCGCTTACAAACGAAAAAAAGCCAACTGCATACTAATATTGAGCAAGCGAAGTTGCAGCTAGTGCAAATCAAGGCTCAAATTCAAACGTTTAACAGTCAAATTCGCGCCGAAACTGCTAAATTTAACCGGATTATGACTGCTAGCGAGGCGACATTAAGCGATCGCCAGCGCCAATATCAGGATAAAAAAATTACCACTGTGGCTGAATTCCAAGAAGCTCAAGCTAATCTCCATTCTACTAGGGCAGCTTTGAATGCAGCGAAGTTAAAGCAAAAGCGATATGAGAGTGTAGCGGAAGCATTGTCTAGGGATAAATTAGAGGAATCACAGTTAGCTACAAAACAGCAAGAACAAGCAGTATCTGCTGCGATCGCTAAAAAGCAACGTGCAGAAGCAGCCTTAAATCCCAGTCATGCAGAAATAGAAATTGCTACTGAGCAGATAGCTCAACAAAAAGCCGCAGGTGAAAGTAACAAAGCCGCTTTAGATAAAGAACTGCAAGGAATGATCAAGCAACGAATTGAAGTAGAAAAACAGTTAGAGCGTGATACTAGGGAACTCAAGCAAGTGGAAATTGAACTTAATCACACCACTATCACTGCTACTGCTGATGGTATTATTTCTCAGATAAACTTGCGTAACCCAGGCCAAACTGTGCGTCCTGGTGAGGAAGTTTTGCAGATTGTCCCCAGTTATGCAAAGCAGATTGTCAAGGCAGCAGTGGCATCTGAAGATAAAAGTAAGCTCAAAATTGGTCAACAAGTTCAAATGCGAGTTAGTGCTTGTCCCTACCCAGATTATGGCACTCTCAAGGGTAAGGTGGAGGCGATTTCTCCAGATGCTATGACTCCCTCAACAAATAGCACAAATGGATCTCCTGCTCATGCCAATACCACTCCCAAAGCGGCTGTCCCAGGTGCTTTTTATCAGGTGACTATTGAGCCGGAAAGTCTGGTTTTAGGTAAAGGCAAAAATCTGTGTCACATTGAATTGGGAATGGAAGGTAGAGTGGATATTATTTCTCGTGAAGAAACGGTACTGCAATTTTTCTTGAGAAAAGCTAGGTTAATTACAGATGTGTAATGCTAAACGAAATAATTACAATTTCAGGACTTGAAGTTTTTTATAAATTATTTCTCGTTAAATCTTTTGTTTTTCTCAGCGTTCTCTGCGCCTCTGCGGTTAAAAATTAATTATTTTAACCGCAGAGGCACTGAGAACACAGAGAGAAGAGCGTTAAAATAATTCGTAATTCATAATCGAATTTTCACTACGAATTACAAATTACGAATTAGTAATTAGTTAATAGGGCCACTTCCAATCACGAATTTCCGGCACATCGTCGCCGTACTTCTCAATGTAGTGCTTGTGTTCGATCAGCTTATCTTGCATCTGCTGTTTCACATAAGCTGCGCTAGATCCTAGTTTGGGTACGCGATCGATTACATCAATTACTAAATGGAAGCGATCTAGATCGTTGAGAACAACCATATCAAAGGGAGTGGTGGTAGTTCCCTCTTCCTTGTAGCCACGCACATGGATGTTTTTATGATTAGTGTGGCGATAGGTTAGGCGATGAATCAGCCAGGGATAGCCATGAAAGGCAAAGATAACGGGTTTGTCGGTGGTGAAAAGTGTGTCAAAATCTTTTTCACTCAAACCGTGGGGATGTTCGGTTTTTGGCTGGAGTGTCATCAAATCGACTACGTTCACTACCCGCACTTTTAAATCTGCGAAGTGCTGACGCAGGATATCTACAGCCGCCAAGGTTTCTAAGGTAGGAATATCCCCAGCACAAGCTAGCACTACATCTGGGTCGCCGCCTTCGTCGTTGCTTGCCCATTCCCAAATGCCGATGCCTTTGGTGCAATGCTTGATAGCGGCATCTATGTTGAGATATTGCAATGCTGGCTGTTTTCCAGCAATGATGACGTTAACATAGTTGCGGCTTTTTAGACAATGGTCAGTTACCGACAGCAGAGTGTTGGCATCAGGGGGCAAATAGACGCGAACAATCTCGGCTTTTTTGTTAAGTACATGGTCGATAAAACCAGGGTCTTGGTGAGAAAATCCGTTATGGTCTTGTCGCCAAACGTGAGAGGTGAGTAAGTAATTGAGGGAAGCGATCGGTCTACGCCAGGGAATATGTCTAGTGGTTTTCAACCATTTGGCGTGTTGGTTGAACATAGAATCAATGATGTGGATGAATGCCTCGTAACAAGTGAAGAACCCGTGACGACCTGTGAGGAGGTAGCCTTCTAACCATCCTTGGCAAGAAGTTTCGCTGAGAATTTCCATCACCCGACCGTCGGGGGAAAGGTGGTCATCTTCAGGGTAAATCTCGGCTTCCCAAACCCGGTTTGTAACTTCTAACACAGGGTCTAGGCGATTCGATGCTAATTCGTCGGGGGCGAAGATGCGGAAATTGCTACTTTCTTGGTTAAGTCGCATGATATCCCGCAGGAATTTGCCAGTCACTTTGGTAGCTTCTGCGATCGCTTGCCCTGGTTTGAGAACATCTACGGCATACTTTTGAAAGTCGGGCATTTTCAGGTCGCGCAGCAAAAGACCGCCGTTAGCGTGGGGATTGTCACCCATGCGTCGATGACCTTTGGGAGGCAGTTCTGCTAGTTCTGGAATCAGTGCGCCGTTAGCGTCGAAGAGTTCTTCTGGGTTGTAACTCTTCATCCAATCTTCTAGGAGTTTCAGATGTTCTGGCTGTTTAGCGATATTCCCAAAGGGAACTTGGTGCGATCGCCAAAAACCTTCGGTTTTTTTACCATCCACTTCCTTGGGCCCTGTCCAACCTTTGGGGGTTCGCATGACAATCATCGGCCACTGGGGACGTTCAGTGAAACCATGTACGCGGGCTTCTCTTTGGATACTTTGAATTTCTGCGATCACTGTTTCCAGAGTCGCCGCCATCTGCTGGTGAACATCTGCGGGATCTTCACCTTCTACAAAGTATGGTTTGTAGCCGTAGCCCACAAATAAACTCTCCAACTCATCATGGCTAATCCGTGCCAATGTCGTTGGGTTAGCAATTTTATACCCATTCAGGTGCAGGATCGGCAGTACAGCACCATCACGTACCGGGTTAAGAAACTTGTTGGAATGCCAGCTAGTTGCTAAAGCGCCTGTTTCAGCTTCACCGTCACCGACAACAGCAGCAACAATTAAGTCAGGGTTATCAAAGGCAGCACCATAAGCGTGGACGAGGGCATAACCTAGTTCCCCGCCTTCGTGGATAGAACCAGGGGTTTCCGGTGCAACGTGGCTGGGAATACCACCAGGGAAAGAAAATTGTTTGAAGAGTTTCTGGATTCCTTCAGCATCTTGGGAGATGTTGTGGTAATACTCGGTGTAAGTGCCTTCTAGGTAGGTATTGGCTACCAGTCCAGGGCCTCCATGACCAGGGCCAGCAATATAAATCGTGTTGAGGTCATATTTTTTAATGACCCGATTCAGATGAACATAGATAAAGTTCAGCCCTGGCGTTGTTCCCCAATGCCCTAAGAGTCTGGGTTTGACGTGTTCCAGCTTTAGGGGTTCTCTTAGTAGCGGATTGTCGAGTAGATATATTTGCCCAACGGAAAGATAGTTAGCTGCACGCCAGTAGGCGTTTATCTTTCGTAATTCTTCATCTGTTAAAGGCTTTGTTTGTGGAGTCGTTGCTAATGTCATTATCGACACTCCATTCCAAAAGGTTTTTGATGAGTTCATCAGTAAGCAATTATACTTGTTTTCAATATGATTGCCATCTATCCATGATGAATTTTTCCAGCCTTTGTTATCAGATTCCTTCGCTTTAGGTACAGAATGGAGAAGCGATGAATTATGAGTTATGAATTATGAAATATTCTCCGCTTGAAAAATCTGTTGAGCAGTTAATTAATGACCTAATTATTTATTTCTAATAACCCAGGCGGTGGCGTAATTTCAATCCGATTAGATTTCAAATCTACGACTGGTGCGATCGCTTCCACAAATGGAATCAAAACCGTCGTTTGCTTTTTGTCACTTGTACTGAGCGAAGCCGTTGGCGTAGCCTCTCGTAGAGAAGTATTTGTCATTTGTCCTTTGTCAGTGGTAAAAGATGGGTGTAATTTTACTTCTAACAAATCATTGCCGGCGGCGATGATGTCTACCACCGTACCAACGAGTTCGCCAGATTCTTGCATAAATACTTCCAAGCCAATCAAATCTAGGACATGATATTCATCTTCGGCTAATTGGGGGCGATCGCTCACTGGCACCATTAGTTTACAACCACGCAACGCCTCCGCCTGATCGCAAGTTTTCACACCAGCTAATTTGATCACATACAAGTTTTTGTTACTGATATAACGTCCTGTTAATAATTCGATTGGTTGTGGTTCTGTGCCATCTAAACGCAACAACCAACGTTTTCCCGGCACTTCAAATCTTTCGGGAAAGTCAGATACAGGATAAACCTTTAATTCTCCAGACAATCCTTGAGGGGAAACAATCTTACCAATTTCTAACCAATTATCGAGATTAGGGACTAGGGATTGGGTATTGGGAACTACGGGTTGGGGATTAGGGGCTGGAGATTGAACATTTTGAATTTTTGAATTTCCTCCTACTCTCTTGCCCCTCTGCCTCTGTGCCCCTCTGCCCCTCTGCCCCTCTGCACCTCTGCCTCTGATCTCTTTATTAGCTTCTTCTTTATTAGCTTCTTCGTGTTTCATTTCCATTTTTCCTACTAGTACAACACGGCGGAAATAAACCACCCCTTCTAAATCAATGAAATGCTTACACTGTATTCATTTTTAGTTTTTAATTTTTAATTTTTAATTCCGCCTTGCAGTACTAGGCAGTCACCGCCGCACCTTTATAAGCTTCTTCAGCCACTTTTGCTAAACGTTGCATAGCAGTGGCTATCTCTTCATCCGTACCCGTGAGGCTGATGCGGAAACATTGATGCTTGTGCGCCCACTCTTCATCTAAACCGGGGAAGAAGCTACTTCCTGGGACAATAATCACACCTACTTGCTTAACTAGCTGGTAAAATTCCCAGTCTCTCATGGGTAAATCTTGTAACCACAACCAAGCAAAAATTGCCCCTTCACCGCGATGAAGGAACCAAGGTAAATCCTTAGGCATCGCTTGTTCTAAGCTGGTTTCTAAAACGGTAAACTTATTTTGGTAAAAAGGACGGATGACAGTGTGAGAAATTTCTACTAAAGCACCAGAATTGATTGCATAAGCTGCGATCGCTTGGCCGTAACGTGAAGAATGGAGACCAATATTTGCCTGGAAACACTCCAGTACCTCAATCCACTTTTCATCCCCAATGGCAATACCAACCCTTTCTCCTGGTAATCCGGCTTTCGATAAACTCATGCAGTGGAGGATGTTATCACCAAACACTGGTGTCATTTCGGTAAAGTTCAATGCTGGGAAGGGAGGCGCATAAGCCGAGTCAATTAACACGGGCAGATTGTAAGGTGCAGCTAGGGCAGCAATCTTTTTCACCTCATCCTCAGTGAGGACATTACCAGTGGGATTACAAGGGCGAGAGAAGAGGATACAACCCGTATTTTCTGAAATCGACAGTTGGCTGAAGTCGGGGCGATATTTAAATCGGTGGGCGGCTTCATCAATATCGAGAGTTGGTTTGTAGGCAGTTAAAGCTTTTGGAACTAAGGAGAGGCCGCCGTAACCTGTGTAGTCAGGGCTGAGGGGCAAAACGATTTGTTTTAACTCGCCGCTAGGGGTATAGCCACCGAAGCTATTCACAGCGTAGAAGTAGAGGGTTTGACTACCGGGGGTGATGAGAATATTGCGATCGCTTAAGTTTAACCCGTAGCGTTTGTTAAAGTCGTTTGCGATCGCTTGAATTAATGGTGCATAGCCCTGACTTGAACCGTAACGACAAACTACCTCACCATATTCTGGACTAGCCAAAAGCTGTGCAGTACAATCCCGCCATAACTGCTCTACTTCTGGCAAAATCAACGGATTACCAGCACTCAAATTAATAAATTGCTGCCCTGCACCCCCTCTTAATGTCTCGATAATATCCTTCATGATTGCTCTTACGCCAGTCAGGTTGGACATTTGAGCGCCAATTTGAGTTAGGGCAGGGTTCATAAGCTGTGACAAAATAATGTATTAATCGAGAGGTGGACAAATTATTTGGGGGTTACTGCTGACATCTAGTTTACATCGTTGCCAAAACAGCTGTCGCCGCCTTAACCAATCTAGCGAGAGAATGATATTTTAACAAAGTCAGGACTTACACAAAAAATAGCCTAAACTTTTATTTCCCGATAGGGTAATTCATGTAGACGCATTCGCGAAGCGTCTCGTAGAGAAGCAGCTAGACTACGAGTACTCCGTTGGAGAACTCGTCCTTACCGCGTGTAGTTTTGCGTAAGTCGTAAAAGTGAAAGAATTCCCGTCTTGAACCACGGTGGAGAACGTCAAATAACTATTAACTATATATAGGAGGGGCTGAGGTTGCAAGTTAAAGCAGCAGTGGCTTACAGCGCAGGTAAGCCGTTAACGATTGAAACCGTTCAACTATCGGGGCCACAAGCTGGCGAAGTGTTAGTTGAGGTAAAAGCCAGTGGGATTTGCCATACCGACGCTTTTACCCTATCTGGTGACGATCCCGAAGGTTTATTTCCGGCTATTTTGGGGCATGAAGGCGCTGGTGTGGTGGTAGAAGTAGGCGCTGGTGTCACCAGTCTCAAACCAGGGGATCATGTGATTCCCCTCTACACTCCCGAATGCCGCCAGTGTGAATATTGTCTGAGTTTCAAAACTAATCTTTGTCAAGCCATTCGCTTAACTCAAGGACGCGGTGTCATGCCCGATGGCACCAGTCGCTTTAGTATCGACGGGCAGATGATTCATCATTACATGGGTACATCCACCTTTGCCAACTATACGGTGCTGCCGGAAATCGCTCTGGCAAAAATTCGGGAAGATGCCCCATTTGAAAAGGTTTGTTACATTGGCTGTGGTGTTACTACTGGTATTGGCGCAGTTATCAATACTGCCAAAGTGGAACCAGGAGCAAATGTAGTGGTTTTTGGCTTGGGTGGTATTGGCTTAAATGTCATCCAGGGAGCGCGGATGGTAGGGGCGAATATGATTGTCGGGGTGGATATTAATCCCAGCAAACGCGCTTTGGCAGAAAAGTTTGGCATGACGCACTTTGTCAATCCCCAGGAAGTAGAGGGTGATTTAGTTCCCTATCTGGTTGACTTAACAAAAGGCGGTGCTGATTACAGTTTTGAATGTATCGGTAATGTCAAAATTATGCGTCAAGCATTAGAATGCTGCCATAAAGGTTGGGGTGTCAGTGTAATTATTGGGGTTGCTGGTGCTGGACAAGAAATCAGCACTCGTCCTTTTCAATTAGTAACTGGGCGCGTTTGGAAAGGTTCAGCATTCGGAGGTGCGAGAGGACGTACAGATGTGCCGAAAATTGTTGATTGGTATATGCAAGGCAAAATAAATATTGATGATTTAATTACCCATGTGATGCCCATTGAACAAATTAATGATGCTTTTGAATTGATGCACAAAGGTGAATCAATTCGGAGTGTGGTGACTTTTTAGCTGTTAGATTCAAAGCTTTTTCTTAAAATAAAATTAACAGTAGGAAAGTATATCTGTCAGTTGTGTCAACTTAAGCTAAAACACAAGATAAAATCTCGTGTTTTAGCCTAAATAAAATTTCAAAATTCCAAAATTAAATCTTATTTTTTCGCTAACAACTCTGAGATAAACCTCGTCTACCTTGAGAACCGTAGTTTTGTAGGTTAGGTGCAGCGATAGCGTAACCCAACATAAATTGCGATCGCACTTGACATTCAAGACAGTCGCTACATAAATATATCTTTTAAAAAACTCTAGGTTTCAACATAGATGAGGTTTAGATATAAATAAATTTAACCATATCATCGTAAATGGAGCAAACTCAAGCCAAGCGATATCTCTGATGGATTAAGCTAAAAAATTTTGGGGGATAAGGACAAACTTAAACAAGTATTTATTAACATTCTTCGTAATGCTTGCGAGGCAGTTGAACCAGGAGATATTATTAAGTGGAAAGTGGATTGTTCTCATATAAATAAAGTCTATATTAATGTCCACAATGGCGGCGAACCAATTCCATCAGAATTTCGAAGTAAGCTTTCTCAGCCATTCTTCTCCACAAAACCTTGTGGAACTGGGCTAGAGCTTGCTATTACCAAACGCATCGTCAATGCTCATAATGGGGAACTGTCAATTTGTTCTGATCTTTTAACAGGTACTATCGTAAGTATTCAATTACCTGTAGTTCCTTTTCAGAGCTTTTGATTGATATCAAGTACTTCTTCTGCTACGGTTATCCTATTTAGGATTGCGATATATAGCATTGCATCACTTAATGAGAAAAATCGATAAATGGAAAAATATCAACTCAGCGCAAAAAACTGGTCACAAGAAATTTATATTAAAGCCTTAAAGAAAGCAGCACACGCACATCAAGGTCAAAAAATGGCAGGTTCAGAAATACCTTACCTCATGCACTTAAATCTTGTGAGTATGGAAGTAATTGCAGCCCTAAGTGTAGAAACAGAACATGATGGAAATCTTGCTATTCAATGTGCTATTTTGCATGACACAATTGAAGATACTAATACAACGTTTGAGGAAATCAGAATTGAATTTGGTGAATCAGTAGCTAATGGTGTACTTGCACTGACTAAAAATGATAATTTAGCAAAAAATCTCCAAATGACAGATAGTTTACAAAGGATAAAAAAGCAACCAAAAGAAATATGGATGGTGAAATTAGCAGATAGAATCACTAACCTGCAAGCACCACCACATTATTGGACTCAAGACAAAATCATTCGATATCGAGAAGAAGGTATTCAGATTTATGAAGCTTTGCAGGATGCAAGTCCATTTCTTGCTTCCCGCTTGGCAAAGTTAATTGAAGATTACAAAGCATTTATCAATTAAATAGTCTTTTGTGAGTCAAATCACACTAGCAATCTAAGCACTGCAATAACATGATATTCATGCATAAATTCTTACATACAAAATGATGGAATTACTTGAACTCATGTTGGTGCTAGCTACAGTAGTTGGTGTTACAGACGGAAACGCAATTTTAGTTAAAAATAATGCCGGACAGACAATTCCAGTCAGGCTAGCGTGTATTAATGCACCAAAGGCGGTTGGACAGGTGTATACTTTAGCAGCGACACAAAGGTTAAAACAGCTACTACCACCTAAAACTCCTGTTGTGATTAGAAGCATAGAAAAACTCGAAAATGGTCGTACAGTTGGTGAAGTGTTTGTGGATAATCGGTCAGTAAATCTCCTTTTGGTAGAGTCAGGTAATGCTGTCGTTGACAGAGAATCTTTACAAAATTGCTACGAAAGCAAAACCCAATATTTAATTGCAGAAGCTAATGCTAAAAATAAGCATCTGGGATTGTGGCAGCAATCAAACATGCAATTGAAGTTTCATAGCAAGTAATATCAAATCTGGTTGTTTGCGAGCAACCTCAGATGTAATTGATATTAGATACCCGAATTTTAAATAAATCGGATATCTAGATAACACCAATTTTTACCAATCAGATAGCTATGATTGCTTTTTTAATATCATCAATCAATTCATCAATCCTTGATTGTGTAGTGTTCCAAGAACACATAAAACGTACTCCTCCCACACCGATAAATGTATAAAACTGCCAGTTGTTTGCTTTTAAGGTGTGAATGACTTGTTCAGGTAATTTCACAAATACGGCGTTGGCTTCTCTCGGAAACATCAAGTCAACGCCTTCTATATTTAACAGTTGATTTTCTAAATATTCAGCACATTGATTAGCATGCCTAGCATTTTTTAGCCAAGCACCAGTTTCTAATAAACCCAACCAGGGAGCAGAGATAAACCGCATTTTTGAAGCTAACTGACCTGCTTGCTTGCATCGATAATCAAAATCTTCTGCTAACTCTTTGTTGAAGAAAAGAATCGCTTCACCTAATGCCATTCCATTCTTAGTACCACAAAAGCATAATACATCTATTCCAGTTTTCCAAGTAATTTCAGCAGGGCTTTTATTCATAGCGGCAACTGCATTTGCAAAACGAGCGCCGTCCATGTGAATTTTTAAATTATACTTTTTCGCTACTTGTTTAATTTTTAGAAGTTCTTCAATAGAATATAAAGTTCCTAATTCAGTTGATTGGGTAATACTAATAACTTTAGGCTTTGGATAATGAATATCAGTGCGTCTAGTGACAATTGCTTCTATCGATTCTGATGTTAACTTGCCATTTTTCCCTTGAGCGAGTAAAAGTTTAGAACCATTAGATGCAAATTCAGGTGCGCCACATTCATCTGTTTCTATGTGAGATGTTTCATGGCAAATCACACTATGATATGACTGGCAAAGGGCAGCTAAAGATAAAGAATTTGCGGCTGTACCATTAAAGGTGAAAAATACTTCACAATCAATTTCAAAGAGTTCCCGAAAATAATCTGTTGCTTTTTGAGTCCATTCATCATTCCCATAAGCTGGAACACTACCCTGATTTGCTCTAATCATATATTCCAGTGCTTCTGGACAAATACCAGAAGAATTATCACTTGCAAACTGTTCTAAGTTGCTACTCATCATCTCTACTTTGATTTTTCTTAGTAATTATTATAATATTAGTAAATAATTTTTGTAGTTGACAACTACAAGATTTAGGAAAAATATTAATATCTCAAATTAGATAATAACTCTGCTAATGACAATAACTTCAGATGGCAATACTGCTCGGGTTTTGCATTTTTAACTCGGAATTGGGTTTGGGGAAAAGGTTAAAGGGTAAAGGTTAAAGGTTTTTATTTTCCCTTCCCGTTTTCCCCTTAACCGACAAGTATTGCTTCAGATAGTAATCAATTCAATATTTGTAGAGCAATCGTAAATTATTTTTAAATAACTATAAGCCTAGCTTTTAAAATAAGTTAGTAGTTCGCAAAATTTTATTTTCAAAAATAGTATTGCTATATCTTACATTAAACAGTTAATTATTTCTTGGCTTTTGTTTGAGTAGTTATAGCCTCTAATAGGATGAATATATTATTAAATGGATTTGCTAATGTCCACAGAAAACTGGAGTCTTAGTTTCCCTTTACTGAGACATTAAGTTACTACGGTGTATTTCTCAGCTTTGGGTTGAGGAGATTTTAGGACATTGAAAATGGCAAATAAGTAAATATTATGCTAAAAAAATAAAGTTCGCTAATTAGAACGCCAATCATATACTTATAATGTACTATACAATGCCCTGCCAGTAGCTTGCTTCCTTGTAAGGGTACAAATTGGGGAACCTGCCCAAGGCACCGGCTCACCAATGACTAATGACTAATAACTAATGACTGAACCATTGATTGAACTAAAAGGTGTTTCTAAGTCCTTTGGTAGCCATAAAGTTCTAGATAATGTAGACTTGACCATTTACCGGGGAGAAGCACTAGGGATTATTGGGCCATCAGGGACTGGTAAATCAACAATTCTACGGGTAATGGCGGGGTTACTTGCTCCTGATGAAGGAGAAATTTATGTGCAAGGAGTGCGGCGGGACGGTTTGATTGAGGATGGTGGACAGCCAGTTGGCATTGGTATGGTGTTTCAACAGGCGGCGCTATTTGATTCGCTGACGGTGGAGGAGAATGTGGGATTTTTACTTTATCAAAATTCAAAGCTGCCGCGATCGCGCATTCGAGATTTGGTAAAAGAAAAATTGGAGATGGTCGGTTTGCCATCAATAAGCCACCTTTACCCAGCCGAACTTTCCGGGGGAATGCGAAAACGGGTAAGTTTTGCCCGTGCAATCATGTCTAACCCCGATAATCCGTCAGAAGGCCCAGAAGTTCTATTATACGATGAACCAACAGCCGGACTCGATCCTATTGCCTCAACTGTAATCGAAGATTTAATCCGCTATTTGCAATGTTTGAATGGAGTTTGTAGTACATACGCTGTTGTTACCCATCAAGACAGTACTATTCGCCGTACTGCTGATAGACTTATATTTCTCTATGAAGGTAGAGTGCAGTGGCAGGGTACAGTTAGTGAGATATACAACACAGAAAATCCCTTGATCAAACAATTTATGAGTGGAAGCGTGCAAGGGCCGATTCAAGTCGTCGGTTAGAAACTGAAAAGTGAAAAGTGAGGAGTGAAAAATGAGGAATGAGAGTTAAATTCAATTCATAACTCCTAACTCAAAACTCCCAACTCATAACTAATTATTGGGTAGAGGAAAAATATGCGAGGTCTTATGACAAGCCGCTTCGCGTCTGGGCGAACATTTAGAGAAGGCTCTGTGGGGTTGTTGCTCCTGGTAGGACTAGGAGTATTTGGGTTACTCTTTTTGTGGTTAAATAGATTTACTGCTGCTGGCCGTTCATACAAAATTATTGTGGAATTTGCTAACGCTGGCGGAATGCAAAAGGGAGCAATAGTTCGCTATCGAGGTGTTAAAGTAGGAACTATTTCTCAGGTTCTACCAAAAGCGAATGCGATTGATATAGAAATTGAAATTGCCCAAACTGACTTAATTATCCCCCGGAATGTCGTGGTGGAAGCTAATCAAAGTGGATTAATTAGCGAAAGTATTATTGACATTACACCAAAAACAACTTTACCTGCTGGGGTTGTAATTGCTAGACCCCTAGATAAAAGTTGCGATTCCAGTCTGATTGTCTGTAATGGCTCTCGCTTAAAAGGTCAAATTGGCATCAGTGTTGATGAATTAATTCGCAGTTCAACCGATCTAGCCTCATCATACAATGACCCCAAATTTTATAGAAATGTCAATAGGGTTCTAGAAACTACCACAAGTGCAGCATCCAGTTTTACTGAGCTAAGTCAGGATTTACAAGGTTTGACTAAAAGCTTGCGACAACAACTAAATACATTTTCAGCCACTGCTAATTCAGTACAACGAGCGACTAACCAACTTAATACATCTGCAAATGAAACAGTAAATAAATTCGGTACAACTGCATCTCAAGCAAATCGTTTGCTCAACAACCTGGATAATCTTTTGACAACAAATCGTTCTTCGCTGGTTGGCGCTTTAAATAATATCACCGAAACCAGCAACCAACTACGTGTTACAGTCAGTAGCCTATCACCATCTGTCAATCGATTGACTCAAGGAGAATTACTCAACAATTTAGAAGCTCTTTCAGCAAATGCAGCGCAAGCCTCAGCTAATTTACGCGATGCTTCTAAAACTTTAAACGATCCCAAAAATGCGGTGCTGCTGCAACAAACTTTAGATTCAGCACGAGTCACCTTTGAAAATACCCAAAAAATTACATCTGATTTGGATGAATTGACAGGCGATCCTAATTTCCGAAAAAATTTGCGGCAATTGGTGAATGGTTTAAGTGGTTTAGTCTCTTCTACACAAGATATGCAGCAACAAGTACAAGTTGCTACTACTCTAGATTCGGTCAAAGCTGCTGTGAGCAAACCAAATAATCTAATTCCTACCCCAGCACCAACCCAACAAGCAATGTCTAATGACAAGTCGCTACCCGTCTATGACGTTAATCCTTCACCTGCTAATTTTGAAAGTAGTGATATCAACCTTCAACCAACCCCCAGTCCGTCTATTCCTAACTCATCCCAAGAAGTCTTGTTAAAACAGCTGCGGGAGTATGGTAAGCAACGAGAGCAACTGGAGACGGAAAAATAGGCAACAGACATCTCCAGAAATTAATGATGCTTGACTTGAAACTTTTGTAGAGATGTTGCATTGCAATGTCTCTACATTTTTTTTCACCAGATGTTTAATTTAATGTGAGCTTGAACTACCCCTCGCGCCTCTTGAGCGATCGCTCTACAGAAAATCCAATACCTTTCGGTTAAGATCCCCCCGCCTGCGGCGACCCCCTTAGAAAGGGGGTAGAAGAGGGTCATAAGCCCTCTTTTTAAAAGGGGTTGGGCGGATCTTCAAAATATTAAAACGTTAACCGAACCGTATTGGAAAATCTGTCCCTCTCCAACTCAGAAAGGGACAGACTTAAACTTGAGTATTGCGCTATTGGGTGCGTTAACGAAGTAACGCATCATTTTGATCTAGTAGTCTGCCAACCCAAAAATGCTGCGTGATGGCTGGGTAAAGGGGAAGGTGAGGCCCCCACGAAGTGGGGATAAGGGGCAGGGGTAAGGGGTAAGGGATTTGAAACCTTTCCCCCCGCCCCTTATCCCCAGAGGGGGCCCCACCTTCCCCTTTACCCTTTACCCCGCCAAGTTCACTTGGCGAACTACTAGCCTGTCACAGTACGTTAAGCAAAGGCATAACGCACCTTTTTATCTTAAAAAAAGTAGACTTAGACAAATACGAACCGAGTATCTGTTGCCAAATTGCGGTTTAATCCGCTTTCCACAACCGCAATTAATTCTAATTGCGTCCCATTATTGGCGAAAATGCCCACAGGTGAACTACTAAATCCAGATACTGATGCTGACCCCAAGAAGTAATTGTCAGCAGATCCTTTCAGCTGAATCCGATCGGTTGCTTTGAAGCTAACAATATCGGCGTAGTCACCATTGCCAGATTTGGCATAGAAAACTGAACTAGCATCACCCAAAATGTAAGTATCTGCACTTTGAGCGCCGTTGAGTTGGTCAATTTCGTTTGTACCACCTCCCCAACCAATCAGGTGGTCATTGCCACCACCTCCAGCCAGGATATCATTGCCAAGTCCACCTAGAAGGGTGTCATTATCTGCTCCACCATTGAGGCTATCATTACCTCCTCCACCTTCGAGGCTATCATTGCCTCCTCCACCTAGAAGTGTGTCATTGTCAAGTTCACCTAGAAGTATGTCATCAGCTGCTCCACCTTCGAGGATGTCATTACCTGCCCCACCTAAAAGTGTGTCAATGCCATCGTTCCCCAAGAGGGAGTCGTTACCGCCCTTGGCATCAATGTAATCATTGCCTGCTGCACCACTGAGTGTCTCATTGGCATCAGTGCCGCTCACGCGATCATTGCCACCTAGAGCATTGAATACGCTCACACCAACAAGTTGGTCGATAAAGATAATGTCGTTGCCAGATGTCGCTTTGTTATTGGCAACAGTCAGGTCAAAGGTATCGCTAACACTGCCACCTTTGCCATCAGCAGCGGTAACAGTGACGGCAAAAATGCCAGCTTGGGAGATATTGCCGAATATCAGACCCGTGTTAGCGATATCAGATCCAGTGGGTAAGCCCGTAGCAGTGTAGGTAAGGGTGTCGCCTTGATCGATGTCAGTAAATTTGTCACCGACGTTGAAAGAGAAAAGCTTGCTTGTAGAGATGATTCTGTCTTCAAGGGGTTGCACTACCGTCGGAGTATCGTTGACACCAGTGACGCTGACGTTAATGATCGCCGTAGATTGTAAACCTTGACTGTCTGCGATCGCATAGCTAAAACTATCAGTTGCAGTCTGCCCTTGGGGTAGAGAGTTAAAACTAGAGGCAGTATAAGTCAAGTTTTGAGTGTTTTGGTCAAATAAAACTGTCCCTTTTGTGCCTGTGGTGTTCACGGCAATGATGTTTTTCGGATCTCCAGCATCGGGGTCAGTATCGTTACTCAGTAATGTGCCATAGAGATTAGATGTCGTTGCATCTTCGGCAATGCTGACTGTATCATTTACGGCTGTGGGGGCTTGGTTTGCAGGCAGATTAAATCGAGCCACACTAGGGTCGTGATCGCTATCTTGCTCGGCAAATTCTGAGTTGACGTGAACGACATCATAGGCATCTAGCTTGCCAAGCAAGTTGCTACTAACTAAAAGGTGGTCGAGTGTTTGGGCATTGCCTTCAAAGTTGTAGGTGTAACGCTCATTTGCTGGCAGAGTTTCAATTAAGGAAGTCAGTCCAGCGCTTTCTAGGGTGCTGACAGGGTTGGAAAACTCAAAGTCATTCAAGTCACCCGCTACTACTACATTGGCATTAGGGTTGATCGCTAAAATACTTTGGACAAAGTTTTTCACCAAGGTAGCTTGTTGCTGACGCTGCACTTCGCTGGTGAGAGTTGGCGGTTGATTCACGCCAAATAATGGTTGGTCGCCACCTTTAGAATTGAAGTGGTTGCCAATTATATAAACAGTTTCACCCTTGAAAGTAAATTCACCAACTAACGGCTTGCGACTGCTAGTAAAAGCCGAGTTAGTGGGGTCAATCAAACCAGGACTATCAGAAAGAGTAGGAACACCAGAGACGTTGGTAACTGTGGTGCTGGAGGTGGAAGTACCACCGGGGCGATCTACAAAGTTGACACGAGCAGGATTAAACAAGAAGCCCACACGAATATTTCCCCCAGGTTCACCGCCATTTGTACCGTTTACTGGGTCAATTTGGCGATATTGATATGTGGGGCCACCAGCAGCAGCGATACCTTCGGTGAGCTTCGCTAACGCATTAATTAATGTTTGGAAGGTCGTGCTGGCATCAACTACGCCATTATTCGTTGCTCCGTTATTGTCCTGAATTTCTTCCAGACTAATGATATCTGGTGATTTCAGATTATTGACAATGCGGCTGGCAAGGTTGTTAAACTTGGTTGCCCCATCGCTGGGGTCAAGGTTTTCGACGTTGAAGGTAGCAACTGTCAATTGGTCAGTGGTGGGAGTTAAATTAGTGACTTCTCTTTGCAGGGTACTGTTCTGTACTACTGTGGGAGCAGCCGATACTAAAACTTCATAGTTGCTAAAGTCGTAGTTAACGACACCAGTAACAGTGCTAAGTTGCGTACCAACATTAATCTCAGGTAGCACTAAGGCATTGTTGAGATCGTCGATCTGAATCCGTTCAGGATTGAAGTCTGAGGCACTAATTAGGCTACCACCGCGAGCTGTCCGCCCAGTGGCATTTGCCCCATTGTCCGCTAATACCCAAATTTCCTGTGATGTCCCAAAGTTTCCAGTGGGTGAAGTGGAGACTGGGTTATTAACCTGTACTCGCATTCCTTCTAAGCTTTCGTAGAAGTCGATGCCATCCTGGGCAGGGTCAAAGGTGGTCGTTCCAGTTTCGATATTACCAGTAGTATCGTTATCGATTACTGTAGTTGGGATAGCTCTGCCGCCATTGCCCAGAATTGTCGCAGTTGGCAAAGCATTGCCGATGGAAACGGTGACAATTGTAGGACTAGTAATTTGTGTTACCGTCAGGTTATTTGCATTATTACCGGGACGAAACTCCGTGACTGTTCCATTGACTAATATGGAATCGCCAATGGATACAGTTGGTGCTGCTGAGGTGAAGACGAAAATACCTTCAGAAGTGCGATCGTCGCTATCTGGGTTGGGGTCTTGCAAGTAAAAACCGTTACTAGCTGTAGCCGTGACAATTCCCGCTACATTGCTAACGGTTTGACCTCTCAAGGGTGAGATATGCGCCGCGCCTTGAATGTCGTGAATCCGAATTGCATCATCATCAGCGATCGCCACTGTTGCAGTAGCAGTACCTAGAGTATAGTTGGCGCTGCTATTTAGAGTCAAAGTGACGGTTTCAGTTCCTTCAATTGTCGGATCATCTACAGGTGTAATGGTGATATCCACAAAGGATTGTCCAGCTGCGATCGTTGCTGTGCCTGTTAGGGTTGGGGTGTAATCTGCGCTTGTGGCTTGTCCAGCACCCGTTGCAACATTGTAATTTACGGTTAAGGCATTGGTAGTACTGCCTGTGCGAGAGATCCGGAAGATACCAGGGTCAGTGCCAGCTTCGGCTGCATTGGCATCTTGGGCTGCGATCGCAATTGTGGGTAGAGACGAAACAATAGTCCCTGGAGAGCCGATTTCCGTGCTTGAATTTACAGCTACGAATGCACCATTGATTCCCACAGCGCTCAATGTTGCGATCGTAGCATTGTTTGACAAGGCGGCATTATCGAAGGTAGCAAATGGGGCTGCGGCTGGAGATGCTCCAAAGACGACATTAGCCTGCAAAGCACCAGTGGAATTATAGATATTCACCGCATCACCACCCGTACTCAAGCCTATGCCCGAACCAGAGTAGTTGCCGATCTTCAACCCGACTGGTGGGTTTGCGCTGAACCAGTTGGATAGGAAAGTAGGATTGGCGGTAGCTCCTTCAAGGAAGATTACCGATTCACCTGCGCCGATAGTTGTAATACCGCTCAAGGCGACAGAGGAGGCGAAGCTATTCGAGTTGTCGTCAATTTTCCAGCCCGTGATATCTACGGCGCTCAAACCCTTGTTGGTAAGCTCAAACCAGTCTGCACCGACGGGCGAATTGCCACTACTCCAGGGAGCTACTTCAGTGATGAAGATACTGCTGGTGGTGGGATTCTCATTTACATCGGTGACTGATAAGCTAAATGTCGTAGTTGCGTCTGGGTTATTGCCAACGGTGGTGTCATTTACATTGACGCTGACGTTGTAGCTGGTCTTAGTTTCAAAATCTAGGGTGGTTCCCGCTTTGACAAACAAAGCATTGTCCGTAATCTCAAAGAAGTTGGCATCTGCACCAGTCAAGCTGAGGGTATTTGTTCCCAGAGCGTCATCACTGACGATAATGTTGCCGACTTTAAAGGGAGTTGCAATACTGGTGCTTTCTGACAAGCTGGTAACGGTATTCGCAAGGCTGACAGCTATAGGGGGTTGATTCGCATAGATAAATGAGGACGGTGCATAGACCCAAAGTTGAGGGTGATCGATATCACCTCCGCCATTCTCGTTAACGACATAAATCAATCCATCCTTGTCTACCGTGATTCCTTCATTCCCCTGATCCACAACGGACAAAGGATTACCCGCATCGGAGACGATGGTTAATGAGCTAGAGATATTCCCAGTGCGATCGATGTTAACAATCTTGCCTGATTCTTGGCTCAAAATTAGCAGACGGCTTGAGTCGGGTTGCCCGTTTAAGGCTGATAGATTCGACAATGCAAAAACATCCGCGAAGTCTGCAAGACCAGCCAAAGCTGGATCGAAAAGGTTGGTCGAGTTGACTGTGGTGAGTGAACCGTTACTTGCAGTTCCCGCCGCAAAATCGATGTTTGTTTGAAAAATTCCTTCGGGTGTAATCTCCTTAACTGCGATGAAGCCACCAGTCTGTGGGTCATAGGAGATACCTTCGATGCCAATATTTCCGACCGTTGTACCGAGCTTTACGGTTTGGACGTTGCTTCTGGTAAGGGTGGTTCCTGGGGTATATGTAAACAAATTAGCCTGTCTATCTCGCTCCTCGATCAAGACAAACTTACCGTCACCGACATAGGTAAGCCCTTCTGTATCGTAGAATTCCGTTCCTTGGGGACTGCTGCCAGCAGCTAGCGTCATTGAGTCAATTAATTGTCCCGTCTTCGATACTTGCACGATCGCTCTGCCGCCATCGCCGACAACGAACAGCGTGTCGGTATCCTTGTTATAGGTAACTGCCGAGACTTCTTGAGCTAGTAAGCTGTTAGTTGGTGCAGTGGTTCGGGTAGGTTCGGGTAGGTCGTAACGTCCGATGCGGACGTAGGTGGAGAGATCGATGGAACTTACCGCCGTATCGTTGTCAGCGATCGCCACTGTTGCAGTAGCATTACCCAGAGTATAGTCGGCGGTGGTATTCAGAGTCAGAGTGACGGTTTCAGTTCCTTCAACTGTCGGATCGTCTACAGGTGTAATGGTGACATCGACAAAGGATTGTCCGGCAGCGATGGTTGCTGTGCCTGTTAGGGTTGGTGTGTAATCTGCGCTTGTGGCTTGTCCAGCACCCGTGGCAATGGTGTAATTTACCGTCAAGGCATCGGTGGTACTGCCTGTACGAGAAATGCGAAAGATGCCAGGGTCAGTGCCAGCTTCGGCGGCGTTGGCATCAGTGGCAGCGATCGAGACAGTGGGGGTTGATGCGGCGATCGTAAAATTCGTGGTATTTGGAGCAGTTGTAGTATAATTACCATCAGTTTGATCAACCGTCCAGTTGTTAACATTAAAGACTGAAGATTTATAGTTTGCAAAGCTAGATTGTCCAGTTCTAGAGCCACTATATTCACCATAGTCAGCACTAGTTCTTAATACTATTGCGTTAACTCCAACCGTTAATCCTGCATTTGCAATTGGATCACCAGGCGTTACAACATCTCCCGATGATACCGCAGTTAAAATCGTAGTTGGAGCAGCTGCGCTAGAGCCAAGAAAAGCATAGATAACGTCACCACTTGCAGAGAGACCGTAGTTACTGCTACCTGATACCGTGGAACGAGAGAGAGTTCCAACTGATGCAGCAAGGGTGGCAATATCAACTCCAGTAAAGCGAATTACTGTACCAGCATTTATCGTACTAGATCCTGATGTCCATTGATAATAAGACTCACCAGTGTTAAAAGCTGTCGTGCTAATAGCTTCATTATCAGTGAAATAAATCGTCGTGTTCGGATCTATATCTACAAATGTAACAATAGACCAGCCATCTTCATCAGCATTGAAGGATATAAAAGCAATATCCCCTTGTGTTAAAGCCATAGGAATTATTTAACCTCTTTAGTTTGTTTCAGATCCTCAAAAAATCAACCAAATGATCCGAAGCGATGTATTAAGTGCGATCGCTCTTGGGATTTATCCAAAGTTGTCCGCACTTCGTAAACAGTCCAAAAGCGATCGCTACACCAAGTACAGCAATTACACTGATTTGTGCGGCGATCGCCTCCCATAACTACAAAAGGATAGATGCAATAACTTACTTCAGCGTTTGGGCGAACATGAGACAATATCGGCATGAAAGACCAAAGTAACTAGCAAAAAATAGCTACATACTTTATTAGTATTAATTCGTACTCATCAACTTCAACCTATCCCGGTAAGTTTAAGAAACAGCTAGCAAAAGGTTAAAAAAACAAATATTTGGCATGGAGTTAGGCTCAAATGTAGACTCAGCTAATTGAAAAGTCAGCAGATGAGAGGCAATTCAATACTTCTCGCATAAGTACTTTCCATCTCTGGTGTGGTCTGGGGAAAGGTAAATTCAAACCTTTTCCCTTTCCCTTTTCCCCCTTAACCGAAAAATATTGGTAGCGATCGCCACTTGTTATTTTTTGGTCAAGTCGGGGAACTCTATTAATACGGTTCAGTAATTCGCGCAGCATTGACCAGAGAAAGGCTTCCCGTAAGGTAAGCAACTGGTATTAATTGTTGTGGGTTTAGTTGAACTGTGTTGTAAGCATAACTTTGAGTTTTGAGGATCGGCTGATGGATAAATCAATTATTCAGTTGGTTGACGAATTACCAACTGACAATATCACTGTCAAAGTTTTAAAGGCTCTTGATTATGTAGCGCCAGGTGAGTGGAGCAATTTGACAGGGTTTGAAAATAGTATTCGCAGCATTACAGGAGAAACCGATGCTAAGGTAATTCAGAGAATCCGCGATCGCGCTGTCGTGTTATACGAAGATCCTCAAAAAGGCTACCAGTTCGCAATCAAGCTTTATCAAACAATTGATAAGGCAGACACAGCTATGGCAGCGGCAGCTTTAGCGAATAAAGTTAGTGAAAAAATCGGCTTTCTGTCTTTTTTAGGCAACATTACTCCCAAAGCTGATGTAACTCAATCTATTGACTTGGCACTGAAAATCGCTGTCGAAATCATCGCCTTTTGTAAACTAAATGGCATTCCTCAGCCTAACCCCCAAGAGTTTGCTAATTCCCTTACTAACAACTATAAAAATGCCTCCTTAATGCGGATGGTAGCTTTAGTTTGTATAGATGGAATTCTGCCATTAGGCCCCGATTTTCTCAGCAAAATTCACGGAGTTATTAGTGGCACTGATGCTGGTGCAATAACTCAAAATCCGGTTTTCTTAGCTATCAATAACTTTTTACCAGGTAGTAATCCCTCTGATAAAGTTGGTTTTATCAGTCAGGGTTTTAACTCCGTACAAGGTTGGATGAATAACTTAGTATCTAAGACAGGTATAACCCCGCAATCAATTTCTAGTAATTTGGGTAGTTTTATTCAGATTGCTGATGATAATTTAGATTTTGTCGCAGTATTCCTAGATCAAACTACCAATTACTACGAGCATACCGGAACTCAAAGCGTCGCTCGCAGCTTGATTTTGGAAGCATACACTTTCGTAAAAGAGGAAATTAAACAAGAGCAACAAAAGCCTATTCAAGATGTTTCGTCAGCTTCTGCTGTCAAGTCAGATAAAATTCAGTATGAAGTCAGCAAAACAGTAGAAGTCTGGGATGGTGAAGACGAAGATTGGTATCAGGGAACAATTGAGAAAGTTCAAGATGACCAATTTTTTATTCATTACCTTGGCTATGGTTCATCTTATGACGAGTGGGTGGGCGAAGATGACATTCGGACTCGCGATCTTCGCGCTGCGGATGACAATGGATATGCAGTTGGTCAAAAAGTAAAATGTTGGGATGAAGACCAAGAAGCTTGGTATTCTGCAACGATTCAGCAAATCCAAAATCAGCAATACTTTGTTCACTATATTGGTTATGACTCATCCTATGATGAGTGGGTTGATAGCGACGAAATTTCTTAACTACTGAATTAGCACAGGGTCGGCAAGAGCAATATCTACGATGGGTTATTATCCTCTCTACGAGACGCTGCACGTAGCTTGCTGAATACTCGCTATTGGTGTCACACCCTGTGCTAGCACTATTACCTTTAAAAATTACGAATTACGAATTACGAATTACGAATTATTTTGACGCGCTACCATATCCCCTATTGCCTTCGTGCAATGTATGTGAGGAGTAGCAGGTTAAACAGATGACAAAAGAATTTAATACACAACGTGCAGAGAATTTGATTGCGATCGCAGATCAATTCGCCCAAGTAGGAAAGGTTACAGTCGTTAAAGCCTTTGGAAGTGGTAATATCAATGACACTTTCTTAGTCACTCTAGATTCCCCAAAAGAACAACATTTTGTCCTGCAGCGCATCAATACACAGGTGTTTCGTCAGCCAAAACTGATTATGCAGAATATGCGTACCTTCACTGAGCATGTTCATAAACAGTTACAGCATATCTCCCTCAATCGTCGCTGGGAAGTACCGCGCGTACTATTAACTAAGGATGCTCAAGACCACTGTCAGGATGCAGATGGCTCCTTTTGGCGGGCGATTAGCTTTATTGAAGGCTCCCAGTCTTTCGATACTATGCGCGATCGCTCACAAGCGAAAGAAATCGGTTATGCCTTGGGGATGTTCCACAATTTAATCAGTGATTTACCACCAGAAAAACTCGCTGACACTCTTCAAGGATTCCATATTACACCGCTTTACCTCCAGCGTTACGAAGAAGCGTTGGCGAAAACTAGTGCTAGTCAATCTTCGGAAGTTAATTATTGTTTACAGTTTGTTAGCGATCGCCAAACCTTTGCACATATCCTAGAAAATGCCAAAGCTGAGGGCAAACTACCTCTGCGTCTGATGCACGGCGATCCCAAAATTAATAACGTTATGTTCGACACTGTTACTCAGCTAGCCGTCAGCGTCATCGACCTCGACACCGTTAAACCCGGTCTGGTACATTACGATATTGGCGATTGTTTGCGATCGGGCTGCAATCAGGCTGGAGAAGAAACAGAGAATTGGGAAAGTGTTCATTTCGATACTGACCTCTGTCAGGGAATCTTACAAGGCTATCTCTCTGTGGCAAAGGCGTTTCTTACCGAGAATGACTATGCATACATATATGATGCTATCCGTCTCATTGCCTTTGAATTAGGATTGAGATTTTTTGCTGATTATTTAGCCGGGAATGTCTACTTTAAAGTTAAGCACCCAGAACATAACTTGGCAAGAGCGATCGTGCAGTTTAAGCTTACCGAAAGTATTGAATCTCAAGAAACGCAGATTCGTAACATTATCAAAGACATGAAATGAACAACCAGATATTTTCCCTACAACCCTTTCCTTCTACTGAATCGCTGCCTAATTTGAAAATTGTAGGCAATATCAGCCGCAATGGTAATCAATTTACCATCCACTATATGCTTGAAGGCGATTTAAAAGAAATTGCGATTGCCCAACCATCAAATACACCGTCGCGCAAGCATGAATTGTGGAAAGACACCTGCTTCGAGTTCTTTCTTGGCATCAAAAATTCTCAACAGTATTGGGAATTCAACCTGTCTCCAAGTGGACACTGGAATGTTTATCGCCTTGATGTGTATCGTCAAGGAATGCAAGAGGAAACAGCTTTTGAAAATCTCCCTTTTAATGTTCAAAATCAATCTGATAGTTTAGCACTAGCCTTAAATGTTGATTTAGATAAAATCATTTCTATGGAGCAAGCAATTGAAGTTGCCATTACTAGCGTTATTAAAGATAGAGATGGTGAAGTAACTTACTGGGCGTTAACTCATCGAGGCAAAGAGGCTGACTTTCATTTGCGAGACAGTTTTATCATTGAGTTGTAAATACTATAGGACTCATATTTGATTTTTGAAAAAACTCCGTACAACTCAAAAAGCCTTCTTTCCTATTGCCTCTTGCCTTCCCACACAAGTAAATATGGCTACGCCACGCTACGCGAACAAAAATCAAAGCGGATTCCTATACTACAAGACTTACGCAAAATAATGAAAAAACGAACCGCATAGACGCGGAGCGGCTTCCCGCAGGGTAGGACGCAAAGGACGCAAAGGAATAAGAGTTTGAGAGAAGTTATTGCATAAGTCCTATACTATTCAAAAATTTACTGTGAGTAGCTGACTCAAGTTATCATTCTAAAATTTAGAGCAACATTGTACTCAACTCGGTCGTGGGAGAAGTGGAGGGTTACTCATGAAATTTCTACCGACTCTATTTTTGCACCCTGTCCTTGGTCTACTTCTGTTAACTTTTTCCCCAAAATCAGGACTGAAACCATCATTAATAAACTTGTCACCATAATGGTACTCACCACATTAGGATCGTCAAAATTGCTTGTACCTATTAATAAAGCAGCAGCAAAATTACGTTGAGCCGTTCCTACTCCTAAAACTCTTTGAGTATCAATACCAGGCCCACCCAGTAAATAACCCACAGTAAAAGAGAAGATAATAAAAATAGCACAAACAAAGATTACACCTGTTTTTAATAAAATGATAATCTCGTTAAAGTGAACTACCAGTCTTACTACTAAACCTAAAAGTAATCCAAAGTTAGATATTTTGAACGTAATTGCTTGAAAATTGATGGCTATGTCCTCAGATTTTGCCTTAATAACTAACCCAATTCCTAACGGGGTTAACATCAACAATATTAAAGGTTTGGCAATATCCCAAGAATTGACTTGTACACCTTGCAAAACTAACGGTAGTGCAATCGGCATATAAAATACTGTGCCAAACATTAGCAACATCATTAACCCTGTAGAAAAAGCTAAATTACCCTTAACTATTTGAGCCAGTTTAGGTAAGGCTGGAGGGCCTGATGCTAACGCCATAATGATAAAACCAGCTTTCACTGGTTCGGTTACAGGTACTACTTGCAACAGCAAATAGATAAAAAGGGGTACAATTAAAAAATTTGCCACCAGTGATAAAATAACTAAACGGATATTGCGGAGTGGTTCCCAAATCTGCTGTAAAGTTAACTTCAACCCTGTACCAAACATAGTTGCAACGACAAATGACAGAAATGCGAGTTTGTCAAGTATGGGGATAATTTCATTCATAATTTTTTGCTTTCGCGCGATCGCTTTTATGGATCTTGTAAGAGTAGATGTAGAGGCAATACTTCTCGTTTTTTACATTTTTAACTCAGAATCGGGTAAGGGTTAAAGGTTTTTTCTTTCCATTTTCCCTTTCCCCTTTTCCCCTTAACCGAGAAGTATTGAATGCAGAGGTGTAAAGACATTTTGTATAGACGTTACCAGGAACGTCTACACCCCTAAACTTATTTCAGGTTTAGGGTAACTTTCTGTAAATTACCTGTAAAAGCAAACGGTACTTGATAGGTGTCAACTACAGGTGTACCTGTATCTCGACCAACATCAAAGGTTTCATCTAAAGCCACACGATAAGGTATAGTTTTTTCAATTCGACCTTGAGCTACCTGTTGATTGTTAATGAACAATTTCCCAGTTCCTCCTGCACCAACACCACCGTCATAATCAAAATCAAATCCTATTGTTGCTTTCCCTGGGGGTAATTTTTCAGGAGATTGAATAATGTATCGCTCTGCATTTGCAAAATTGTAGGTATAGGTTGGTTTACCATCTTCAAGAAAAAAGCCCCAACCAGCAAAGCGTCCACCTTGAGTTAACAAGACACCCTCAGCACCATTTTCTGGAATCTCTACATCAGCTTTGATAGTGAATGATCTGTTTTTGAGGTTTGGGGCGCTACCTTCGGGGATGGGTACTGCACCAGGATAGTAAATAAATGTGGTGCGTCCTGCGCCTAGAGAAGGGCGAATTTTGACATCAAACCGTTCAGAAACGCGATCGTCTAATGGTAAAACTTTGTGTTTACGAGCTTCTGATAAAAACAACTTTTGCAGTTTTTCCAGTTTCTCTGGATTTTTGTCTGCGAGGTTATTTGCCTCGCTGAAATCTTCCTCAATGTTGTATAGTTCCCAAGGATCTTGCTCGAAATCAACATTGATTGTCCCCTGCCAAGGCAAGCGCGGGTGGCGAGCCGCAGCTATCCATCCGTTATTATAAATAGCTCGGTTTCCAAACATCTCAAAATACTGGGTTTTGCGTTGGGAAGAAGCATCAGGATCGTCAAATGTGTAGACTAGGCTAGTACCTTCAATTTTCTGTTGTTTCACCCCGTTAACTTCAGTAGGTACAGTAATTCCTGTCGCTTCGAGAATTGTAGGTGTAATATCAATGACATGATGGAATTGGCTGCGGAGTCCACCACGATCTTTAATTTGGTTGCCCCAAGCAACTACTAAAGGATTACGAGTACCACCAAAGTGAGAGGCAATTTGTTTTGTCCATTGAAAGGGTGTAGTTCCTGCCCAAGCCCAGCCTGCATGATAATGATTAAAGGTTTTGGGACTACCTAAGTCATTCAAGGAAGCTAAAAGTTGTTCTTGGCTTTCCGGTATTCTGTTAAAGACTTTCAGCTCATTGACGCTACCAGTTAAACCACCTTCGGCACTAGCACCGTTATCACCAACGATATAGATTACTAAGGTGTTATCTAATTCCCCAAGTTTGTCTATAGCATCAATCAACCGTCCGACTTCATAGTCTGTATGTGCTAAAAATCCTGCAAACACCTCCATCTCATGAGCATAAATTCTTTGTTCATCTTGAGATAGAGAATCCCAAGCTGGGAATTCTTTGGCACGGGGAGTAAGCTGGGCATTGGCAGGAATTACACTCAGTTGTTTCTGACGGACAAAGATTTTTTCCCGCAATTTATCCCAGCCTTGGTCAAATTTACCTTGATACTTGTCAATCCAGGCTTTGGGGGCGTGGTGGGGGGCATGGGTAGCACCGGTAGCCAGATAGGTGAAGAAAGGTTTTTCAGGAGCAATAGATTGTTGAGAACGAATCCAGGCGATCGCATGGTCTACTAAATCTGGAGTTAAATGGTAATCAGGATTATTGATTGGTGGTGCAACCCGCTTGGTATTTTCTACCAAAGCCGGACTCCATTGGTTAGTATCACCACCCATAAAACCGTAAAAATACTCAAATCCTAAACCTGTCGGCCAGCGATCGAAAGGCCCCACTGCACTGGTTTCATAATCTGGTGTATTGTGCCATTTGCCAAAAGCCGCAGTATTATAACCATTTTGACGCAGCACTTCCGCCACAGTGGCCGCACTCTTGGGTAAAATAGTCGTGTAACCGGGATAACCGGTTGCTAACTCTGCCACTACGCCTGTACCCACAGAATGATGATTGCGCCCAGTTAACAAAGCTGCCCTGGTAGGTGAGCAAAGGGCTGTAGTGTGGAATTGGTTGTAGCGTAATCCTTTTTCCGCTAAACGAGTCAGATTGGGGGTTTCTACAGAACCACCAAAGGTACTTGCCTGCCCAAAGCCCACATCATCCAGTAGCACTAATAAGACATTAGGAGCATTTTTAGGAGCGGTGATTGGGGCGGGAAAATCGGGTGTTGACTCTTTGTAAGTTGTGCCAATTTCACCTTCAAAAGACGGTGGACGAATAGGGAGAACCTTTGATGTAGCTGCTAGGGCAGGGTTACTAATCATCAACAAGGTGATGACTAGAGATAGAGCGATTGCCCGAAAAATTAAACTCAACATACAATAACCTTTTATAGCTATTTTTTTCTCACGCAGAGACGCAGAGGTACTCCAAAGGACTTAAGAATGCAATCTAATGAAAATTGCTTTAAACCAGGTTCTTCACCAAGCGAAACCCGATATGGCTAGTTCCTGTATCGGGGTCTTGAGACTCTCGTGCGGCTGGACGGTAGCGGCTGCAATAGTTCGGCGCACATAGATAAGAGCCACCTTTGATTACATGAAGAGCAATCTCTGTGGGTTTTTTGGGGTCAAAACTTTTACTTGCTCCTGTGGGGTTAACACTGTGAGCTTTGTTGTCATGTCCTAAACTGAACCAGTCGGAAGTCCATTCCCAAACATTACCGGTCATATCGTAAAGTCCATAACCATTGGCCGAAAAAGAGCCTACTTTTGCCGTTCCTATATAACCATCAACTTTGGTATTGAAAAAAGGGAAAATCCCCTGCCAGGTGTTGGCTTTTTTCTCCGAATATTGATTACCCCAGGTATAAGTTGCGCCATCTAAGCCACCACGAGCCGCATATTCCCACTGTGCTTCTGTTGGTAAGGATTTTCCTGCCCATATTGCATAAGCTTGGGCATCCTCGTAGGCAATATGCACAACTGGGTAGTTTTCTTTACCTACAACAGTGCTATCACTACCAAAGGGATGCTGCCAGTTAGCGCCAGGTGTCCAATGCCACCAACTGAGAAATTGGACTTGCTTAACACCTTGTTTTGGCTGATGAAACACCAGAGAACCTGGTAATCTCTGCTCATCTGGTAAGTCGGGAAATTGCTCTTTTGGCAAAGGGCGTTGTGCAACTGTTACATACTTTGTTGCTTTGACAAACTCAGCAAATTGGGTGTTTGTCACCTCGTATTTATCAATGCAGAAGGAGGTAACTGTAACATTTTTCGCTGTTCGCTCTTCCACAAAACCCGAATCATCCGCTCCCATATTGAAAATACCTCCAGGAATGAGTACCATCTCTGGAGGACAGAGATTAACGGTAACTGCTAATGCGGATAAATTGCTCAATAGTGATATGAGTGCAACTAGCTGAATCAGCAGTAGCGTTAAAAAGCAATGTTTTTTTCGCATTTTACGCCGATGAAACTGTTAAACCCAGAATACGGAAAAATCTCTGTTGCAAAATAAAGTTATGAACTCACTCCTACTAGTTAAATTATTTAGCGTTGCTGATTAGATATAGAAATCTTGGTGGAGAAATGTTGCAATGGAACGTCTCTATATAAGGTTTTGAAATCACGCAAAATCATTTTCATACCTGAATTCAGCAATGCCAATTGTTTGACTGGCAAGCTTACCAGCGCTTAAAATACTAATTGTCGATTGATTTACTGTACTATATCAGGAGTATTCCATAGTCTTTACTAAAAAACAAGTATTTCAGCAAATATTTCTTCTCAAAATTTAGAGTCAAAATACCCCATAATTTAATACTTGTCCATAGCTTACTTCTCTTCGTAGCGCGTTCATTGTCGGGGCGCTCAATCCTATAGAAGGGAGTGTTCTCAATCAGACTTGTCCAAAATTTATGTGCATCACAAAACTAGCACCCAAGCTGTCGAATATTTAATTTGCACGCCCGATTTGATAGATTATCTTTGCGGAGTTCTTCATGTCAAGCCATCAATTACCTTTCCAGCGTTCAGATGAAGAAGTACAAGCTTCTTCTGGCGACTCCCTCACCATCGCCCGGAAACAAGAAATTGTGCAACTTCTCAAGCAAATTAGCGATCGCACCCTAAAAAATGACATTATTAGTCTGGGGATGGTGCGAAATCTGCGGATAGTTGATGATTATATATATTTGCGTTTGTATATTGGTTCCCATCAACATCAATTAGAAACCGAGATTCAAACTGTATTATCATCTCTAACTTGGAGCAAAAAAACTTACATTCAACTCTGCACCATTCCAGGAGTAAGAACAACTCTAGCAGTTTCCAGTGGTAAGGGGGGTGTGGGGAAGTCTACCACTGCGGTTAATTTAGCAGCAGCTTTACAATTAGCTGGGGCAAAAGTCGGTCTGTTGGATGCTGATGTTTACGGCCCCAATGTTCCCCAAATGTTGGGACTGGGTAAATCTGAAGTGAAAGTTATTGATACTCCCAAAGGTCAAAGGTTTGTGCCATTAGAAGCCCACGGTATTAAAGTTATGTCTGTGGGACTATTGGCTGAAGCAGACCATCCTTTAGCTTGGCGCGGCCCAGTTTTACATAAAATCATCACCCAGTTTATCCATGAAGTTGAGTGGGGAGAACTGGATTATTTATTAATTGACCTTCCTCCTGGTACTGGTGATGCTCAAATTACTATCGTGCAAGAAAGCCCGATTTGCGGGGTAATATTGGTAACAACTCCGCAAAATGTGGCAATTTCGGATGTCCGCCGCAGCGTTTATATGTTTCGTCAAGTTGGGGTTCCTGTTATCGGTATTATCGAAAATATGAGCTATTTCATGGGGAATGGTGGCGAAAAAATTCCGATTTTCGGTAGTGGTGGCGGTCAAAAGTTAGTCGAAGAACTCAAAGCACCCCTTTTAGGGCAGATTCCCATTGATCCCCTCATCTGTAACGGTGGCGATATCGGAGAACCCCTAACACTCGTTGACCCGAACTCCAAAGCTAGTCAAGTATTTGTACAAGTTGCTGAGGCGTTAGATGCTACTTTTTCCGGTTCTATGTGAATATTTTATCAAAAAAGTACGGTAAATTGCTCGTTTTAGCGTAGTATGGAATGTGCTTATAGTTCTGAAAGTCAAAGACATCGTTTGGAACGGTAATAAATCCTTAAAGTTCCTCCCCACTTCTAAAAGCTTATGGACATCAATACCCAACGGATAAAAACTGATGTACTTGTCATTGGTGGCGGTACAGCCGGGACAATGGCAGGTATCAAAGCCAAACAAGCAAATCCTGATGCAGAGGTGCTGATCTTAGAAAAGGCTAACATCCGACGGAGTGGTGCGATCGCAATGGGTATGGATGGGGTAAACACCGCAGTCATTCCCGGACATTCTACTCCAGAACAATACGTGCGCGAAATCACCTTAGCTAACGATGGTATTCTCAACCAAAAAGCCGTATATCAAACAGGCAAATTAGGTTATGAAGTCATCCAAGAATTAGAAAGTTGGGGAGTGAAATTTCAAAAAGATGTCCAAGGCAACTATGATTTAAAACAAGTGCATCGCGTCGGTAAATATGTCTTACCCATGCCAGAAGGTAAAGACTTAAAAACCATTCTCACCCGCCAAGTCAAACGCCACAAAGTCAAAGTGACAAATCGTGTCATGGCAACAAGGGTGTTAGTTAAAGAAGGTCGTGCTGTTGGTGCAGTAGGATTTGATGTCAGAAACGGTGATTATATTGTCATTCAAGCCAAAGCCGTCATCTTGTGTACAGGTGCTTGTGGCAGATTAGGATTACCTGCTTCTGGCTATCTCTACGGCACTTACGAAAATCCCACCAATGCGGGAGATGGCTATTCAATGGCTTATCATGCAGGAGCAGAACTTAGTAATATTGAATGCTTTCAAGTTAATCCTCTAATTAAAGATTATAACGGCCCTGCTTGTGCTTATGTCGCCGGCCCTTTTGGCGCTCATACTGCCAACGCCGAAGGAAATCGCTTCATTAGTTGCGACTATTGGAGTGGTCAAATGATGTTGGAAATCTGGAAAGAATTAAACTCTGGTAAAGGGCCAGTCCAACTTAAAATGACCCATCTTGATGAAGATACAATCGCTGAAATTGAATCAATACTTTGGGCAAATGAACGACCGAGTAGAGAACGCTTTCATCAAGGCAGAAATGAAGATTACCGCACTCACGGCGTAGAGATGCACATTTCCGAAATTGGCTTATGTAGCGGTCATAGTGCCTCTGGTGTGTGGGTAAATGAAAATGCTCAAACAACCGTCCCTGGTTTATATGCAGCCGGAGACATGGCCAGCGTTCCCCATAATTACATGATTGGGGCATTTGTTTTCGGTCGCATAGCGGGAACTCACGCCATTGAATATATTCAAGATTTAGATTTTATCGAACCAGATGTAGATTTTTTAGAAACAGAAAAATCGAGAATTTATGCCCCATTAACTCGCCCTAATGGTGTACCTCATACCCAGGTTGAATATAAATTAAGGCGCTTAGTTAATGATTATCTGCAACCACCGAAAACAGGCAATAAAATAGAGATTGGTTTGAAACATTTCGTTCAATATCAAGAAACATTAGATTTAATGGGCGCTCGCGATCCCCATGAATTGATGCGTAGTCTAGAAGTTCATTTTATTCGGGACTGTGCAGAAATGGCAGCCAGAGCATCATTATATCGTCAAGAGACTCGTTGGGGTCTTTATCATTACCGCTTAGATTATCCAGAAAAGAATGATGAAGAATGGTTTTGTCATGTCAATTTAAAGAAAGATAAATTAGAGCAAATGGTATTGTTTAAGCGTCCTGTAGAGCCTTACATCGTAGAAGTAGATGCAGTCAAAGAAGTCTACAATGTTGCTGTTAAATGAATGTCCATGAAAATGCTCTATAAAGCAATAATTTTTGATCTCGATAATACACTGTTGAATTTTGAGCTATGTGAACGCCAAGCTATTCTAGGAGCATTAGAAGATTGTGCAGTATCTTTAGATTTAAATGGAGTCAGTGAGACTATTTTTCTTCAAGTCTTTGAAACTTATAATTCCAAGTATTGGAGACAGCAAGATATCTTTTCTCCTAGTGAGATAATCGAGAGGTCTTATCGAAGTACACTTGCTCAATTAGATATACAAACAGATCAACTCAGCAAGCTTAGTCAAAGTTTTTGGCATATTTTTAATCATTCGGGCGTAATGGAACCTGATGTAAATGAAGTGCTAACTGTTCTCGCACACAATTATCGTTTGGCTGTCATTACGAACGGGTTTGTATCAGCGCAACTACCGAGAATGCAAGCTGCTGGAATTGAGCATTTTTTTGAAGAAGTTGTAGTTTCTGAAGCAATTGGTTTTGCGAAACCATCTCCTGAGATATTCCATCATGCTTTATCTAGGTTAAATTTAACACCAGCAGAAGTTATTTACGTTGGAGATTCTCTAAAGCACGACTATGCAGGAGCAACACAAGTCAAAATGGATTTTTGCTATTACAACAGAAAAAATCAAACTTTAACACAAGAAGCAAAACCAAAATTTATGATAAGTAAACTCTTAAAATTGCTAGAGTTGCTTAACTAATAGTGTGATCGCTCTCTCCTGTAGGTTGGGTGGAACGTAGTGGAACCCAACACATGAAATCGGGATAATGCCTATAAACAACCTACAATCGTGAAAAAATTCATATAAGCTTACCCCGTTTATTTTACCGATTAGCAGTTTGAGTACGAAATCATGGAGTTATTTTATGGCTTTAATTAATCAGAGAATAGATGTTCCTGTGATCGTTGATGAATCGAAATGTTTAGAAAAATGCACAGCCTGTATTGAGGTTTGTCCCTTGGATGTGTTGGCAAAAAATCCAGAAACAGGCAAAGCCTATATGAAATATGATGAATGTTGGTTTTGTCTACCTTGTGAAAAAGAATGTCCAACGAATGCAATTACTGTGCAGATTCCCTTTTTATTACGTTAAAGATTCTCTTTCTATGCTTTTAAACAATGAATGAAGATAACAACCTCCAGTATTGGCTAGAAATGCTGCAATCGCCTGATATAAATGATCGTATAGTAGCTGTAAAAACCTTACAGCATTTAGGCGATGAAGAAACAATAGATGCTTTACTCATCGCTTTGAAAGATGAACATATTACTGTTCAAAAAATAGCGATATCCGCCCTTTGGGAAATTGCTAATCCTGTAGCAATACCTGCTTTAATTGAATGCCTTAGTTCATCGGATACAGATATTCGCACTGAAGCGGCATCAGCATTAAGTGAGTTAATAACACAAGATGACTTGTTACTTTTACTAGATAAGCTTCAAAATAATGATGTAAATCTTCAATTAAATATTTTGGTGCTTTTGCGGAAGATACATGATATTCAATCATTGCCTTATATTTTGCTATTTTTAGAATCAAAAAATTCTGAGTTAAGAGAAACAGCCGTTAGTACACTACGATATATCAATCAACTAAAAAAATGTCCACAAGCTTTAAATTTAATCTTTGATGAGGAAGCAAGTGTACGTCGTGCTGCTGCTTTAACTTTAGAACATTTACAAGATGCAGAAGTGATTACAATACTTTGTCAAGCACTCACAAATGATAATGACTGGCAAGTTCGTCGGAATGCAGCGAAATCTCTGGCTATTCATGAAAATCATCAAGCAATTTCAGCATTAGAAATAGCTTTAAATGATGAACATTGGCAAGTGCGGAAATCAGCAGCACAAGCTTTGCAAAAAATCCCAGATATTCAAGTTATGCCGAGATTAATTCAAGCATTAACAGATGAATATGCAGATGTTCGCAAAGAAGCAGTAATTGCACTTGGTAATTTAGCTCATCCTGATGCTATTAATCCCTTACAACAAGTGTTGGATGATCCCGATAGAGAAGTTTCCATCCAAGCGCAACGCGCAATTCAAAAGGCTCAAGTAGATAAAAACTTTCTTCCCTAGTACCATTTTTTATGAAGCTGCAATAGATGAATGGTTTAAGGTTAGATACAAAAAATATCCCAGCAGAGGGCAGCTTTTGGCTTTATCTGCTGGAGACTCTAAATGTGAAACTTTTAGGAATCGGCTTTAGTAGCGATTGTTATTGTTGCGGCGGGCATTACCACCACCCCAGCTACCACGAGGAGAACTGCTTCTATCCTCGCGAGGTTTAGCTTTGTTCACTTTCAAGTCACGTCCCATCCATTCAGCACCATCAAGTGCATCAATGGCAGCTTGTTCTTGTGTGTCTGATTCCATTTCCACAAAAGCGAACCCACGAGGCCGGCCTGTTTCCCGATCTGTGGGTAATTGAACACGACTTACTGTTCCGTATTCTGCAAAAGCCTGCTTTAGGTCCTCTTCTGTAACCTGATATGACAGGTTCCCGACGTAAATTGACATAGAAGTCTCCGAATTCAGGGAGTGTAGAGAGTTAAATTCGGAGAGACGGTTTTTAGAAATCAAAACTAGTTACTCAACCGAAAATAATCTTTATGTCCATGAGTCTAACACAGCCTTCAGCCTTTGAATATCGTCTAATAGTGAATTTTATTCACAAATCAAACCCTTAAGGCGGGTTTGCAGACTTTCTAAGGCTGGCTTTTGTTGCTTGTACTATAAAAGTTACACTTTTAATCTGCGATCGCGCAGGTATTTAGTGTTTTGAAAATTAAGCTGTGGACTTAGAGGTAAAGATTATTATCGGCAGTGGGTGCAATCATAACATGACTAGCTGTTTTAAAAGCAAATTAAAAAATATTCATCCTCAAATGTCCCATTAGCTATGGTCGAACTGCGCTAAAATCTTTTCTGCTTGCTGGCACAGTGCTTCGTGATATTCACCATTACTCGCCAGCAAACCTCCCCATTGGTTGATATCACCGGTATTATACTGCAACGGAGCGCCGTCAAAGTGGGTAAACTTACCACCAGCTTCTGTTAAAATCAGTTCTGGTGCTGCCATATCCCAATCTTTGGGCGCAGACTTACCAGAAAGAGAAATGTAGATATCTGCTTGTTGCTCGACAATAGTGGCGATTTTGCAGCCTACACTACCTACAGATTTCTGATTTTGAGAGGGTAAATTTTGTAGTAAGTAATCTAAGCGCTGGTTGCGGTGAGAGCGACTAACCACTAAGGTTAAATCCTCAATTGGTTTACCTGACGACACTTGTAAAGGAACAGAACCATCACTGGTTTCTACAAATGTCCCCCCACCTTTGGTAGCGTAATATAACTTTTCTGACTCTGGTACTGCCACCACTGCTAAAACCGGGCGTGTTTCCTTGACTAAAGCAATGTGAACTGCATAGTCCCCAGTTTTTTCAATAAAGTCTCGTGTGCCATCCAAAGGGTCAATTATCCATACCCAAGGGGTAGAAGGGTGTGCGCCTGTTGTTGGCGGCTGATAGGTTTCTTCGCTGATGTAAGCAAAATCTTCGTTACCCAAAGTTGCTTGTAGCTTCTGCAAGATATATTGACTCACGGCTACATCGGCAACGGTAACAGGCTCATTTTCTTTATATTGCACATCTAAGTTAGGGTCTTTTGCGGTGCCGTGGTAATACGATCGCAGTATATCTGCTGCACCCCAACCTATCTCACGAGCGATCGCTAATATTTCTTGTAAGTCTTTCATTAAATTTACCTTTATTAATCTGATTACCAAAAAGGGGAAAAGGGGAAAGGGTAAGGGGGAAAGGAAAGGATAAAGAACTTTTCCCCACAAGGTATAAAGCTACTATTTTTAACTAGGTCGAATAAAAAAGAAGATTTTTAAGACACGTAGTGCTATAAAAATTAGTGTCCATATTTGAAACCCCTACTTTTAAGTTACTGCTTCCCTTTCCCCTTTACCCTTTCCCCCTTTCCCCTTTCCCCTTTCCCCCTTCCCTTTCTTCATTCAGCACTTTAAATCCATCCAGCGCCGAGTGCCAAAAAATTTACAAGAATCAGCAGCAATCTTAGCTGCCAGTGCCAGCGCATCAGTAAAACTTTCCCTTAAAATGTAATCACAAAAAGCACCGTGGAAAATATCTCCAGCCCCTAATGTATCAACCGCGTGTATTTGCGGCACATCTACGATACCAGCTTTAGTGCGACTCAAGTATTCAATTGGTTTTTGTCCGTGGGTAATGGCGATGTAAGGAATGTTAAAGCCGGCCAGATAGGCAAAAACGTCTTCTCCAGTCTGACAGTTGGGCGGATAAAAATTAGCTGAACAGATGGCATAATCTACAAATGGCAAAATTTGCTCAAATCCAGGCTTCCAACTGCCACCATCGATTACTACTGGGATATTTTTGGCTTTAGCTGCTTGGGCTATGAAATAACTTACAGCCATCTGATGCCCATCAATCATTACTATATTGACATTTTGCAAAATATCTGGTGGGATAGATGCGCTGCTGGCTTGAGTTTTGACAGCATTGATGGAAACCACGGCTCTTTCACCTGTGGCTTGGGTGACAATGATTGAGGAGACAGGCGGTGCTAAATCAGTGGTAGGCTCAAGGTCTGCGATCGCAACTTTGTAATTTGCCAAATCACCTCGAATTAGCTGTGTCATTGGGTGAGAACCCACTACACCTAAGACTGTAGCTTGATTACCTAAATGCCTAAAAGTTACAGCTGCGTTTGTTGCTGGACCACCTGCCGCTACAGTATAGTCAGTAGCGACAATCTTCTGATTATTTTTGGGGGGAGATTCAGCAAGGTAAATCAAATCTAAAGTTACTAAACCGACAAATAACCCATGATCCGATTTTGGATTTTGGATTTTGGACGATCCGTTTGTCATATATGTTCGTATAGCTGCATAAATTATTATTTTTAACTCTTTCTTGTACAGACGCGATGAATCGCGTCTCTCTTGTCTCTCCTGCACAGACGCGATGAATCGCGTCTCTACAAAAACTCCTAACTTTCTCTTATGCAAACCGATCCAAAACCAAGAACACTTTACGTTGTCGGTACACCCATTGGCAACTTGGAAGATATAACCTTTCGGGCGGTGCGAATTTTGCAGACTGTGGATATCATTGCTGCGGAAGATACCCGTCACACAGGGAAATTATTACAGCATTTTCAAGTTAAAACTCCCCAGGTGAGTTACCACGAACACAATCGTACCAGTCGCATCCCAGAATTATTAGAGCATTTAATTAACGATAAAGCGATCGCACTTGTGAGTGATGCGGGAATGCCAGGAATTTCCGATCCTGGATATGAACTGGTAAAAGCCTGCATTGAGGCGGGGATTTCAGTAGTTCCCATTCCTGGCGCTAGTGCAGCAATTACCGCTTTGAGTGCATCTGGATTACCAACAGATAGGTTTGTCTTTGAAGGCTTTCTTCCGGCGAAAACTCAACAGAGACAAGAATATTTAGAATCTCTGCAAACAGAATCTCGTACATTGATTTTCTACGAATCGCCTCACCGCTTGCGAGATACTTTACAAGACTTAGCACAAGTTTGGGGAAGCGATCGCCAAATTGTGCTAGGACGGGAGTTAACAAAATTGTATGAGGAATTTTGGCGGGGGACAATTGCCGAAGCGATCGCTCACTACAGCCAACGAGAACCCCAAGGTGAATATACATTAGTCGTGGCAGGAATTCCAGCCAGTCAGCCCCAACTGACAGAAGAGGAATTGAAAGCCGAATTGAAACTTTTAATTAGTCAGGGAATATCGCGATCGCAAGCTAGCCGTCAGTTAGCAAAATTTACCTCCCTTCCCCGTCGCCAACTTTATCAACTAGCTCTTTCTTTAGTCGTTACTCCTGAGTCTTGAAACACTAATAAAAATACTACTAGGGCTTACGCAAAATTATACCCTGTAGGGGCGATTTATGTAGACGCAGAGACGCTTTCCGTAGGGTATTTACCCTACCGGAGAATCAGTGAATATTCAAATGATATCTAAAGATTTTTGATTTTAGTTCTCTAGATAGATCGGTAATTTTAGAGGCAAACTTTAATATGAAATAGTCGAAAGAAAACGACAAAGCACATTCTCACAAAGGAAAGATTCAATGACTAACATTATTGCTTGGCTGGTTTTGGGTTTAATTGCAGGTGCGTTAGCTAAGTTATTTTATCCAGGAACCCAAGGTGGCGGTATTCTCTCCACGATTATATTAGGAATACTTGGAGCGGTAGTCGGTGGTTATTTGGGTCAAGTTTTACTAGGGAGTAGTTCCGCAGCCGCCGCATCTGTAGGAGCTTTATCTTTGGGAAGCATTTTATTTGCTGTTCTGGGTGCTATGCTACTGATTTTCCTGTGGGGTTTACTGACTCGCCGAGCTGTATAATTACCTTCAATTAGCTAATAATCTTGGGAATCACTTCTAACTGCAATAAACCGATAAAATGACATTAGAAAAAGAGCGAAGAACTATAGTAGTTTTCGCTAAATGTTCCGACGCACAATTGGCACTTCAGGAACTAAAAGCTTCTAATTTTCCAATGCACAAAGTTTCTGTAATTGCAAAAAATGCAGAAGAACAAAGTGATATTGCTGGTGTTGAAGTTAAAGATAGCACTAGCAATACATCCTCAGAAGACACCGATCGAGCTTTTACTGGTAGTGCTTTAGGCGATTTGAATGACTTATTAGCTGGTCTAGTCTTCTGGGTAGTTCCTGGTGTAGGCCAAGTCATGGTAGCCGGCGCACAAGCAATAGCGATCGCTAGCAATCTAGCAAGTTGTTTACCGGATGTATTGGTAAGTTTAGGAATTCCTAAAGAGCAAGCAGAAGGTTACAGCGATCTAGTCTGTAAAGGTTATCATTTGGTGATGATAACCGGCATAGACATAGAAATTTGTCTAGCTAAGAGGATTTTTAATCGCCGCGATCTTCAACATTCGGGTGTTTATGAGCCATACTCCACCCCAAATAGCCGTTATAAGCACGCTATTGGTGTTTTTTCTAAGTACCATAATCTCAAAAGAGCGCTTACTGAACTGAGAACTGCTGGTTTTCCGATGAGTCAAGTATCAATAATTGCTAAAATTACCAGCAAAATAAGTGATATTCTTGACATGAATATCAGCAGTTCTCAAGATATTTACCCCACTTTAGGAATTCCTAACGATCTCGCCAGATATTATCAGCATCAGGTCGCAGGTGGAAATTATCTAGTAGTCATAAAAGGCACTGATATCTATATAGCAGGTGCAAGAGCGGTTTTAGAAAGTAACAATATCCAAGATTTTAGTATACATAGCCAATCTGAACTTGATCTGGCTAGAAGCGATCGCTAGAGTATTACTAACTTCTAGTTAAACTCAATAACGTGAAATTTATAGGGAAAGTATATTTTTTTATATAGATGAAATAGTTTACGTAAGTATATATTGCCTTTTAAAACCCTAGTTTTCTAGCATAAAATTGCTTACGATAACTAAGGTTAAGGTTGTTCTTAATATTGGTGTACAATAGTAATGGCATTTTATCCAGCCGCCAAAACTACTATATTTAGCATTTATAGAAAATGAAGTTAATTTTCTGTATCCCATCAGCTTAATTTTACTATTCAAGATTTTTGTCTATTCCTAAAATGGTTTAACTTTCACTATAGAATATTAAAATCTTGTGAAATTATTTAATCTCCTCCAGGGGTTTTTGATAAAAAGATGATGTCAAATTAAATCTAAGCGACAACAAGAGGTTAGCCTTAGAGTAAAATAATATCTGTTTCAAATAGTAAAATAGTCGTCTCATAACCAATCCTACCCATTTTCGGTTCTGAGCCCATTTCCATTTCTACAAGATACGATCAGTTTCCAGAGTTAGGATGACATTCTCTTATGGTTCCCAATCCAACAATAAATTCTACCTTTTGCCCTTTGCAGAATCTAAGTCTTGCTATGTCAATTACTGCGATCATAAAAATCAACCTGTTTTTGTAAAGTCTGATGTTAAATTTATAATCTAAGAACAACTGTTTAAATATCCACCGCAATGCAATATTAAATTTTCAAAAAAATTGTTGCTTCTTTTGAAAGAGATTATGCTATTTAAAGGGTTGAAATTTATTAAAATATAAAAACGTTAGAAAAATTTATTTAGAGAATTATTTAAAATAACGTTACATTTATATATATATATAGAATTAAAGTTGATAATATTTGCCGTACCAAAAACTAGGCATATCCCAGATAAACAAAACATCCTACAGTTAATTTAGATAGTTAGAACGTAATCGAAATAGTCTGAAAAACAGAAATAGTTTAAATACCTGCCTGGAATAATGTTTAACCGTTTGAAGATTGGAACCAAGATTGGAGTAAGTTTTGCCTTGAGTTTGGCAACTCTGACCACCATTGGTCTAATCTCCTACCAAAGCACGAACGATCTAATTGAAACTTCGCGCAAAGAAACTCATACCTACCAGGTGCTAAGTCAGCTTGAAGACCTCAATCTGCAACTGACAAATGCTGAAACTGGTCAACGTGGTTACATTATTACGGGCGAACAGCGCTATTTAGAACCTTATAACGCTGCAATTGAATTACTGAATCAAAAAGTTAAGGAGCTTCAAAGGTTAACAGCAGATAACCCCAACCAACAAAATCGACTTGATACTTTGCAGCCACTGATAACTCAAAGAATGGCTGTAATGAAAGATGTCATTGAGCTACGGGAAGGCCAGGGTTTAGAAGCTTCCCAGAAAGCTATCCTGACAGACCAGGGTAAACAGCTAATGGATCAGATTCAGAAAGTTATCCAGGCGATGAAAACTGAGGAGAATGCACTGCTGAAACAGCGCTCTGAGAGAGCAAGAGCAGCTGGCCGGCAAACGATCGCCAGTATTGTCTATAGTATTCCCTTATTTTCTTTAATTTTAGGTTTGATCGGATTTGCCTTGACCAGACATATCTCAGCACCTCTAAAGCAAGTTTCTGATTTAGCAGAAAAAATGGCGGATGGGGATTTATCGGTGAGTTTAGCAGATAGCGATCGCTACGATGAAATTGGCGTGTTGACGCGCACCTTCAATCAGATGATCGTTAATCTGCGAAATACAACTCAAAAAAATGAAGAGCAAAACTGGTTAAAGTCTAACTTAGCTGAATTTACCCAGATGCTCCAAGGGCAGCGAAATCTGGAAACTGCGTCTAGCTTGATATTGTCGAATTTGGCGCCACTGGTTGGGGCATCACAGGGCGTTTTTTATGCAATGGCCTCTATAGACGATCAGCCAGTACTGAAGTTGTTGAGTAGTTATGCTTACAAAGAACGAAAAAACTTAGCAAATCAGTTTCGCTTGGGTGAAGGATTGGTGGGACAATGCGCTCTAGAAAAACAAAGAATCCTCCTCACAGAAGTTCCTAGTGACTATATCCGCATCAGTTCCGGCTTGGGAGAATCACCACCGCTAAATATTATTGTTTTGCCTATAGTGTTTGAGACGCAGGTGAGTGCCGTAATTGAACTTGCCTCTTTTGGATCTTTCAGCCATCTACATCTGACATTTTTAGAGCAATTGAGTGAAAATCTGGGTGTATTTTTAAATAACATCGCTTCACAATTGCAAACCCAGCAACTACTTGAAGAGTCTGTTGCTTTGACAGAAGAACTGCAAACTCAGCAAGAAGAACTACAACAGAGCAATCAACGTTTAGAAGAACAGGCGCACGAGTTGGAGGAATCACAATTTCTTGTCAAGCAGTCTAATGAAGAATTACAGCAACTAAATGAGGAGTTAGAAGAAAAGGCAGAACTGTTAGAAGTTCAAAATCGGGAAGTCGCTCGTAAGAACCAGGAAGTTGAAAGGGCGAGGAAGTCTTTGGAAGAAAAAGCTGAACAACTGGCTTTGTCTTCCAAATATAAGTCGGAATTTCTGGCGAATATGTCCCACGAATTACGGACACCCTTAAATAGCTTGTTAATTTTAGCCAGACTGTTAGCAGATAATTCTCTTAACAACTTGACCGATAAACAGGTAGAGTACAGCCGGACTATTTACTCAGCTGGTACTGATTTGCTGGAATTGATCAATGACATTCTAGATTTAGCCAAAATTGAGTCGGGTACGATGTCGCTCGATATTGAGCAAATTGCTTTTGCAGATTTGGCAACATCTCTAGAACAGACTTTCCAGCAACTTGCCCACAATAAAGAACTCAGTTTTACTGTTGAACTAGATGACAAGTTACCCCCGACAATTTATAACGATTCTAAACGTCTGCAACAAGTGCTGAAAAATCTCCTAGCTAACGCCTTTAAGTTTACTGAACAGGGAGGCGTGAAGTTAGAAATTAGTATGTTTTCTGACGCAGCCGAAATTGATAATCCGATGATTGCTTTTGCAGTTAGCGATACGGGTATAGGCATTCCAGCCGAGAAGCAGAAGATTATTTTCGAGGCATTTCAGCAGGCAGATGGCACAACCAGCCGCAAGTACGGTGGCACTGGATTAGGTTTGTCCATCAGCCGAGAATTGGCTCAACTGTTGGGAGGGAGAATTGAATTAGTCAGCAAACCAGGGCAGGGAAGCACCTTCACTCTCTACCTACCCAGACGACAGGAAAAGAATAGTCAAAGTACTTTTACACCGCCTCAGCCAATCACAATCCGCCAAGCATCGACTATCAAAGAAGTGCCTCTGGTAGAAAACAGACCCACAACTGTGGACACCTCTCCAACCGCGAAAGTACTTACCACCTTCCCCCAAGAAATTCCAGATGACCGGGAAATAATTCAACTGGGCGATCGCATTTTGCTAATTATCGAGGATGATGATAAATTCGCCCGCATCTTACTAGATATGGCTCGTGAGCAGGGCTTTAAGGTTATAGTTGCCTTACAGAGCAAACAAGGTCTAGCACTCGCGCAACAGTTTAAGCCCGATGCAATTATGCTAGATATTTATATGCCAGAAATGGATGGTTGGACGGTGCTGGATCGTCTAAAGCATAAACCAGATACCAGGCATATACCAGTACATATACTTTCCGTAGATGAAAGACAGCAACGGGGATTACAGCTAGGAGCAATTACTTACCTACAAAAACCTGTTTCTCCAGAAGCGCTAACTCAGGTATTGACTGATATTAAAGGTTTTATTGAGCGTCAGGTAAGAAATCTCCTCATCGTAGAAGACGATCCCGTACAAGCCCAAAGTATTATCGAATTGATTGGTAATGGTGATGTCCAGAGTACAGCAGTAGGTACGGGAGCAGAAGCGCTGTTGATTTTGCGATCGCAGCACTTTGACTGTATGGTACTGGATCTTGGTCTGCCTGATATGAGCGGGTTTGCACTAATTGAGCAAATCAAGAAAGAACCCAGACTGTTGAAACTGCCAATTATCGTTTATACCGGCAAAGAACTCAGCCGCCAAGAAGAAACCCAACTGCGCGGATTAGCAGAGACAATTATCATTAAAAATGTGCGATCGCCAGAGCGGTTATTAGACGAAACGGCCCTGTTTTTGCATCGAGTGCAAGCAAATTTGCCCCCACCAAAGCGTCAAATGCTAGAGCAACTACATCAAAATGACCCGGTGCTAGCTAATCGGAAAATTTTGATTGTAGATGATGACTTGCGGAATATTTTTGCCCTGACCAGCTTCTTAGAAAGCTATCAAATGCAAGTGCTGTTTGCTGAAAATGGCAGAGATGGCATAGAGAGACTGCAAACTAATCCCGACATCAATATAGTATTGATGGATATTATGATGCCAGAAATGGATGGTTACGAAACCACCCGCGCTATCCGCCAGCAACAACAGTTTCGCTCATTACCAATAATTGCTTTAACTGCTAAAGCTATGCCAGGCGATCGCGAAAAGTGCATCGAAGCTGGAGCCTCTGACTACATCACCAAACCTGTAGATACTGAGCAATTGCTTTCACTGCTCCGAGTTTGGCTGTATAGGTAAGGGGGCAGGGGGAGAAAGAGTTTTCTGTAAACCAGCTTGGAAGCTCGAACTATTTGTGTCGTAATCTCAGTACAGAAAGTTTTAAACTACTAAAAGCCCACACTGCACCCAATCAAGGGGTCAGCGTGGGTAATTTTTGCCTGTAACACGAAGACAGTTTAGCGGAACATACTACTAACTGAAGTATCTTCATGAATCCGCCAGATAGTTTCTCCTAAGAGATTAGCTACTGACAACACCACTAGTTGGGGAAAACGATTGTTTTCTGGTATGGGGATCGTGTTGGTGACAATAACTTCCTCAAACAAACCACTGGATAATCGCTCCATCGCTGGTGGGGAAAATACTGCATGAGTTGCACAGGCGTATACCTGACGCGCTCCTTCTTCACGCAGTAATCGCGCCCCTTCTGCGATCGTGCCGCCAGTGTCGATCATGTCATCCACCAACACTGCCGTTTTGCCTTTAACATCGCCGATGACATTTAACACTTCTGCAACATTATGTGCCTGACGACGTTTGTCAATAATCGCCAGGGGAGCATCATTCAGTTTTTTGGCAAATGCTCTGGCTCGTGCTACACCGCCAACATCGGGGGAAACAACCACAAGATCGGGCAATTGCTTGCTTGCTAGATAATCCAGCAATACTGGAGAACCGTAAACATGGTCAAAGGGAATATCGAAATAGCCTTGAATTTGCGCCGAGTGTAAATCCATTGCTAGAACGCGGTTGGCACCTGCTTCGGTGATCAAGTTAGCAACCAGCTTGGCAGTGATTGACTCTCGTCCTGCCGTTTTGCGATCGGCACGAGCATAGCCATAGTAGGGAATTACTGCCGTCACCTGTCGCGCCGAAGCTCGACGACAGGCATCAACCATAATCAATAATTCCATCAAATGATCGTTCACGGGTTGACAGCATGGCTGAATTAAATAGACATCACAACCCCGAATTGATTCTTGGATTTGAACGTAAAGTTCTCCATCCGCAAATCTTTTGCGAATCATTGGGCCCAAGTCCATCCCGACATAACGAGCGACTTCTTGAGACAGAGGTAAATTGGCAGAGCCCGAAAACAGCCGCAAGCGATGATTATCATTCATTCCCGTTGAAGATGCTTGCACTTTGAAAGTTGCAGAACTAAGAACAGCAGATCCTCTATTTGAATTCATAGCAATATTATCATTAAAGATTTAATAGATTTAACTGAGAAATAGCCTAAAAAAAACATCTGTGAGTTTTATTAAAGCTTCCATACAAAATTTAAGCATTTCTCCATAAAATTATCATTCGCTAACTGTCTAATTTTCTTTGGAAGCAAACCATTGATAGCTTAACTGATATCAAGTCCGTCCAGTAAGATGTATAATTCAAATTTTTGAGTTGAGACAAACAACCTCAAGCTATCAAAGATTGGTGTACTAGATTGCTTCTTCTAAATACATCATTTATTACTGACAGTAAAGTATTTATAACTTTAAGTGGTATTGAAGTTTCTTCTTAGACAAGGAGCATTTGGAACTAAGTGTTTAAGTTGTATCCTATTATATTCTACGATACTAGCAATAAATAAGTAAACTGGCAGATTTAATTTTAAGTTTTAATTCACACAATAAAATTCCAAAATAGTTGTATTTAAACAAACTCTCATAGGTGTGGTTTTCGTGCAAGGCTGACAGCGCCAAGCTGCGCTAATTTTTGTTCTTCTTCCCCCAGTGATCTTCTGGGGAGCAATGCTCTAAAAGTGAGATGGGTAACAGGGTAGGCAGGGGAAGAGAAGGAAATAAGTCTATTCATGACTATTTCACTAGAAAAATTCCTCAAATCTTCTCTTTACTCTCCCTGCCTCCCCTGCTCCCCTTGCCCCCTGTATCGTGGACAGTTCTTAAAGTTGCATAAGACACTTGAAACGTGACTTTGCGTATACTCCTAACTGGGGGTATACCCATTAGGTAAGGTAGAATATCGCTGCATGTAACTGTGTCGCCTCTCGGACTTAATCTTGGTGGGTGACTTCCTCCTCAGTTGCTCCTACACTCAATCAATCGCTCATGCAACCACCCATTACAGTTGGCACTGTCTTGCAAAACCGTTACCGCATAATTCAAATTCTCGGACAAGGAGGATTTGGTAGAACCTATCTGGCAGAAGATCAGAGGCGATTTAACGAACTGTGCGCGATCAAGGAATTGATTTCAACAGCAACGGAGGCTTCGGCTTGGGAAAAGGCAAAGGAGCTTTTTCACCGAGAAGCTGCCATTTTATATCAAATCGAACATCCACAAGTCCCCAAATTTCGGGAAAGATTTGAGCAAGACCAACGCTTATTTTTGGTGGAGGACTATGTTGCAGGTCAAACTTATCGAGCGATGCTGGCTGAACGTCAAGCTGTTGGTAAAACCTTCACAGAGGCTGAAGTATTGCAGCTGATACAGTTGTTGTTGCGTGTTTTAGAGCATATTCACAGTCGAGGGATCATTCATCGAGATATCTCGCCAGAAAACATTATTTTGCGAGATAGTGACGCTAAACCTGTGTTAATTGACTTTGGGGTGGTAAAGGAACTAGCAACACGTTTGCGATCGCCAGAGAGTGCCATGCCCGAAACCACTGTGGGAAAATTAGGCTACTCTCCTAGCGAACAAATGCAAACAGGGGGGGCTTACCCTAGCAGTGACTTGTATGCATTAGCGGTAAGCGCGATTGTTTTGCTGACTGGTAAAGAACCAAAGGATCTATTTGATGAAAACCAACTAACTTGGAATTGGCAGCGATGGGTAAAGGTGAGTCCGCGATTTGCTGTAGTGTTGAATCGAATGTTGAATCATATACCGAGCGATCGCTATCAGAGTGCTGCTAGTGTATCTCAAGCACTACAACCTTTAGAACAAGTCAGTCTTCCTCCCCTGAATGCGTCTAATTTGCAGACAATGGCTGTTAGCCGCCGTCCTGACTCAGTACCACCACCAGCTTCGCCGAAGAAACAACCCGATCCTGTGATTCCACCAAGTTCCACTAGTTCAGTCTTGGATAATCCGTTAGCGATCACAGCAATTGCCACTGCTGTAGTCTTTGTCGCCGGATTTGGTTCTTGGGCATTAGTCAGTTCAATCCGCAGTCAGTCGAAACCATCACCAACTGAAACGCTTCCACAAAATTTCCCTTCACCAGTTATTTCTGGTGGTACTACGTTCACAGCCACACCCACACCCACCACTGAGCAACCTATTTCTAGGCGGCTCAATCTGGGAGCAAATAACACAGCCATAGTTACAGATACTCTCAAAACAAATCAAATCATCCGCTATACTTTTTTTGGACAGAAAGGTGACAAGTTAACTGCATTGATTGACCCAACAAGCAGCGTATTGCTCACAGTTTTAAGTCCCAATGAACAACCACTTGCTCAAAATACTCAACCAATAACAGCTTATGAAGGCATATTGCTAGTTACTGGTAGATATACTATTGAGTTAACACTGGCTTCGGGAGTTGCCGAAAGCAATTACAACCTCAATGTTTCATTAGAAAAATCAGTCAAACCAATTCCCACCGAGACACCGATTCCCGTTCCTACAGAGACACCGCTCCCAATTCCTACAGAAACACCCCTCCCAATTCCCACTGAGACACCGATTCCCATTCCTACAGAGACACCGCTCCCAATTCCTACAGAAACACCCTTCCCAATTCCCACAGAGATACCGATTCCAACTCCGCCCACTGGTGAAACGCCAACCTTGCCGCCAGTTAATGAAACACAACCATTTTCTGGCCAAAGAAATTAATGTTAAACACACTACTGATTACTGGAACTGATACCGAAGCTGGCAAAACTGTTTTAACAACAGCCTTAGCAGCCTATTGGCAAAAATATTACCCGCAGCGTAGCTGGGGAATCATGAAACCGATTCAATCGGGGATTGGCGATCGCGAGTGGTATCAAAAGCTATTTGCGCTAGAACAATCTTCAGAGGAAATTACACCGTTATACTTTGAAGCACCTTTAGCCCCTCCCATCGCCGCCGCACGAGAAAATCGCCAAGTCGATTTAGCTCTTGTGTGGCAAGCTTTGTCTAAGTTGCGATCGCAACGTGATTTTGTGCTTGTAGAAGCCTTGGGAGGGTTAGGTTCGCCGGTAACTGACGAGTTAACCGTAGCTGATTTAGCTGGAGAATGGCGTTTACCAACGGTATTGGTAGTACCAGTTAGATTGGGTGCGATCGCTCAAGCAGTGGCAAACGTCGCATTAGCTAGGCAATCGCGCGTTAATCTCAAAGGCATTGTTCTGAACTGTATACAACCCCGAACAGATGCAGAAATAGCTGACTGGACACCACAGCAATTAATTCAATCACTTACTAACATGCCAGTTTTAGGCTGCTTACCCTATTTAGATAATCTGACTGATTTAGATAAACTTGCTCAAATAGCGTCAGATTTAGATTGGGAAACACTGACACTTTGAATTGGGGATTGGGCATTGGAGAAAAATTAGCGAAGTCCAATCACTTTTTACAACTGATGCAGTCACAGTTTTGACATAACTCGGCAATAGCTTTGTCAATAAGACGTGCAATGGTAAGAAAAGACGAAATTAACCTAACTTTAGTGACACACAAGGCAGGATTTACCTGCCTTTTTTAATTTTTGGGACTAAAATAACACTTCATTAGCAGATTTCGTCTGTGCGAAATATGACTAGTTAAAGACGTTTTTAGAATCACCAAATAATCTTTGTTGCCTAACGGTACGCTGCGCGAACAGACGATATTTTGTATTTGCATTTAGATGTCATCCAAGTGCCATGTCTTAGTCACAGAAGCGTCACTAACATAAGTTACTTTGTCGGTGTTTGATTAAAAGTAAATTATTTACGCCTGATATCATGATGCTTTCTTTTGTGGTGGCGAGTGCAGTCTGTGGCAACGGTAGTGAAGTGAATCTAGACTTTGCTAACCTTAGCTGGATTGACGTGATTATTTTAGGCATCGTTCAGGGAATTACAGAACTACTACCAATTAGCAGTACTGCTCATTTGCGGATAGTACCAACTCTACTGGGACTGAAAGATCCGGGATCTGCTTTTTCAGCAGCAATGCAGTTAGCTAGCTTGACTGCTGTTTTAGTCTATTTTTGGCAAGACTTAAAAAAATTAACCGGAGAGACAGTTAGAGCAATTAGCGGACAAGATTATCAATCTAGTTCTTTGCAACTGATGTTGGGCTTATTGATCGGAACCTTGCCCATTGCCGTGGCTGGTGTGCTACTCAAACCAATTCTGAACGCTTGCAACTCACCGATGCGAGGGTTAGTAGTTATCGGTGCAGCTTCAATTATTATGTCAGGATTGCTAGCGATCGCCGAAAAACGCGGAGGACGCGATCGCACCTTTGACAACCTCAACCTCTGGGATGGCATTTGGGTAGGAGTTGCTCAAGCTTTTGCCCTGATCCCTGGCGTTTCTCGCTCCGGTTCCACCCTCACTGCTGGATTATTTTTTGGTATGGAACGGGAGACATCAGCCCGATTTTCTTTTTTGTTGGGCTTACCAGCCGTGATTTTGGCAGGTGGTGTAGAACTCCATACTCTTACGAAAGCAGGGTTGAGTACGGCTGGTTGCTTGACTTTGTTGGTAGGTTTAATCTCCGCTAGCATTTCTGCTTTTGCCGCAATTTGGGGACTCCTGCGCTACCTGGAAAAACACAGCACCTTGATTTTTGTTTTCTACCGTTTTGCGATGGGTTTATTTTTGATAGTTGCTGTGATGGCTGGTTGGTTACAGAATTGATTTTACCTGTTAGCCGCAGGCATAGCTCTTTGGAAAAAAACTTTTTGGCTTACTGGTTAAGAAGATTCTGATGATGATTCTTCGCCATTTCCTACGATAGACTAAGTTAGCTGTACTTAAACTAGCTTGTCTTCATAATGGTTTCTACCTTTCCCAATCCCTCTTCTGTTGATCTATCTCGCATCCGGCTGGCAATTCGCTCATTGCAACCGCAATTGGTAGAGTGGCGGCGGCGATTGCATCAACAACCAGAGTTGGGTTTTCAAGAAAAACTAACGGCTGAGTTTGTATCACAAAAGCTGCAAGAGTGGGGAATTGAGCATCAAATTGGCATTGCTCACACTGGCATTGTTGCCACTATCAAGGGTAACAAATTAGGTGCAGAGAAAGTTTTAGCGATTCGGGCAGATATGGATGCTTTGCCAATCCAAGAACTTAATGAAGTGCCCTATAAATCGCAGCATGATGGAGTGATGCACGCTTGTGGACATGATGGACATACTGCGATCGCATTAGGTACAGCTTACTATCTCCAGCAGCATCGCCAAGACTTCTCCGGTACTGTGAAAATTATCTTTCAGCCAGCAGAAGAATCACCAGGAGGCGCAAAGCCGATGATTGAAGCTGGAGTTCTGAAAAATCCTGATGTTGAAGCGATTATTGGTTTGCACTTGTGGAATAATTTACCCTTGGGAACAGTAGGCGTGCGGGCTGGGGCGTTGATGGCAGCTGTGGAGTGCTTTAACTGCACAATTTTGGGCAAAGGTGGACACGGCGCACTACCCCATCAAACTGTTGACTCTGTAGTAGTTGCTGCCCAAATTGTCAATGCCTTGCAAACCATTGTCGCCCGGAATGTTAATCCCATTGATTCAGCTGTGGTAACGGTGGGCGAACTTCATGCTGGAACCAAGCGGAATGTGATTGCTGATACAGCGCGAATGAGTGCCACTGTTAGATATTTCAATCCTAGTTTGAAAGGCTTTTTCAACCAGCGCGTCGAGCAGATTATTGCTGGAATTTGTCAAAGTCATGGTGCGAGTTATGACTTAGAATACTGGGCACTTTATCCACCAGTAATTAATGATATTAAGATAGCAGAATTGGTGCGAACTGTAGCAGAACAAGTGGTAGAAACACCGTTGGGTATTGTGCCAGAATGCCAAACTATGGCTGCTGAAGATATGTCATTCTTTTTGCAAGAGGTTCCTGGTTGCTATTTCTTTTTAGGTTCTGCAAATCCAGGGAAAGATTTGGCGTATCCTCATCATCATCCCCGGTTTGATTTTGACGAAACGGCGTTGGGAATGGGTGTGGAAATATTTGTTAGATGCGTGGAGAAGTTTTTGAATTGAGTGGGTGTAATTAGATGTTTTTTTACCCTGTTTAATTTACACCCAACTTTCCCAAGAAATTTCTCTTACTTGTCGCATTCGCTCAAAGTCGCTATCAGATGAAACAAGAGTCAATGAATGACGTAAAACTGTAGCAGCTATCCAGAGGTCATTTTCACTAATGCCTATGGTATTTAGTTTGGTTGTTTTACGTTTATTTTTTTCTTTTGGGCCGAATTGTTTGATAATTTCTGATTTAAAATCACCGTAGATTTCTGTTGTTTCTTTGTCGATCCCGTATAGGTTAATTCGTTTGAGAAATGCATTAATTTTTATTAAATTAGCAGCTTTCTGATGTGAGTTTTGTGCCATAAAGTGCAACTCACCAGCAACAATAACACTGGTTGCTAATTGTACCTGACCAAGCGATCGCAAGTGATTTATAACACTAGGCACACCTTCCATCAAGAAAGAACAGTGATTAGTATCTAGTAGATACATAATTAAAATTCTAGAGGTATCCGGCTGTCATGAACTAGTTGCAGGCATTCTCTAATATCTGAACCTGCCCAGCTGCCCACAAATTCTAATAAATCTTCAGCAGTAGAACCTGTTAAGGTATGCTCTGTTGTAAGCATCTGAGCAGATTGGCTATCTGAAGATATGTTGTGTGTTTGATGTTTGGCTTGCAAAAATTGCACAAAATCTAAAATTTCCTGTAATAAGGGTTCAGGTAATTTTTCTAGTTCTTGATTAATTTGTTCTTTAATGGTCATTATTACCCCTATATTTACATACTTGGAAATTTTCCCGCCTACTTACTTAAATTACAATTTAAAAGTCTGTACGCGAGAGAAGAAGCAGTCCGATCTTTATCCATATCTGCTCCATAAATTTCTATCAAGAAACGGTAATCGCAGTCCGGACAAGGGAGATGCCCAAGGGGGGCATTTAGAGAAAAATTGTATTTATCATAAAGCAGCCAGCTTTTTTCCTTGCGCCAGCCCACGCGATCACCTAAACGACACTCCGTTTCATAATCTACTTTGCCACCGCATTCTAGCCAAATGCGTTTTTGTACGCTAAACCCAAAATGACCATTGCTGTATTTTACCCAGAGTTGGTCAATAGTGTGCAAATCAGTACAGGGAAAGTTGTTGATTGATTCTAAATCAAGCGAGCGTTGCTCTTCTTTTTTGGCTACTTTCAGCATGATTCTGGTGGTTATCTCATCTGCTTCTTTCCATTTCTTAGCTTTGAGTAAATTCTCTAGGTTTTGGTAATCTAGCTTCAGATGTAAAGCTAATATCAACTCTGTTAGATTAGCTTGAGAAGAGGAGAGTAAATTCAACCACTCTTCCATTGTCTGGGGTCGATCTTTTGCCTCTAATGCCATACCTTGCAGAATCGCTTCATTTACAGCATCACTAAGACTGGGGACAAGTTGCTTTGGTGGTACTAATTCCTCTTGTTCATACTTGCGGTCAAAGGAATTGGTGGGGCGTTGTCCAGTGATGGCATAGTACAAAGATCCAGCCAAGCAGTAGACATCAACTGTTGAGTGACGAATCCCTTTGCGTGTTAACTCATACGGTGCAAATACCTTGTTACCAAAAGACCTAGACAATGTACTCGGTGGGGACATATCGCCGGCAATACCAAAGTCTATCAACACCGCTTTGCCAGAGTTAGGAATCCCTGAATTAAAGTTAAGCATAATATTAGGAGGAGTGACATCGAGATGTAATACTCCTTTTTTATGTACATCTACTAAAGCTAAACCCATTTGACGGATGTATTTTACAGCTTCAGTTTCGGGTAATGCACCTTGCCGTCGCACATATTCCCATAAACTCTCGCCTGCTATATATTGCATTTCTAAGCAGTAGCGACCATCTTCTTCAACAAAAAAGTCGAATACTTGCACAATATGAGGATGTGAATCTGTACAACACATTGCTAGCATCTGTGCTTCTTTTTTGAAGCGTTCAAGATATTTGGGATAGTCTGGATCTCGTTGGACGCTAATGTTGGGGGTTTTGATGACGACTCGGCGGTTGAGCTTGGTATGCATCGCTTGGTAGGTAACTGCAAAACCACCACCACCCAAGTATTTTTCTATTTTGTATTTGCCGTTGTATATTAGCTGTCCGTCTTGCCAGAACATACGCCCAGATTTATTAATGGCTAATGTTGATTGTGACACGCTTTTTGTGAGTTCTCGTGGTTAGCGTTGCTGAATAAGCTCATGCAGAGGCGCAGAGAGGAAGGTTGAGGTCTTCTGGCTACTGCTGAACTAACTATTGGAGTCGCAAAACCAACTAATGTGACTTGAAAACTAACTATTGGAGTCGCAAAAGCAACTAATGCGACTTGAAAACCAACTTTTGGAGTTGCAAAAGTAACTAATGTGACTTGAAAACCAACTTTTGGAGTCGCAAAAGCAACTAATGTGACTTGAAAACCAACTTTTGGAGTCGCAAAAGCAACTAATGCGACTTGAAAACTAACTTTTGCGTAAGTCTAGCCTATTACCTATTTTGTGGTTTAGCAGAAGATGATGGCGTTTGTTGTGTTGGAGGATTGGTAGGTGCTGATTTGTCTGGGAACCAATCTTTGAATAAATCTGTGCCGTCTTTGACTCCTGATATCAAGGCTGCAAATAATGCTACTACACCCATAATTTCTAATATCCACGCCCACAGAGGTTGTGTCCAAGGAAGTTTGGGAAGAGAAAGACTTGCTGTGTTTAAACCCAATTCTTTTAACCAGTCTTCTACTGTTTCGGGACGCTTGTCGGGTTGTAGTTCCATTGCGTGGAGAATGGCATCATTGACGCGATCGCTAATCTTATCATTCAATTCGTTAGGTGGAATGAAACGCTTATTGTTATCTTGGCGCTCAATAGCACTTTCTGGCTGTTTTCCTGTTAATAAAAAATATAAAGTTGCCGCAAGAGAATAAATATCAGTCCAAGGTTTACGTCGCGCCTGTTGTCTAGGAGAGTTGGAATACAGTTCAATTGGTGTAAATTTATCAACCAAGTTACCGCGACTTGACACTGGGTTATCAACAAATCTTCGTGCTAAATCGAAGTTTATCAAAACAACCTGATGCGTACCTGACCGCAGAATGATATTTTCTGGTTTCACATCTCGATGTAAAAATCCTTGTTCATGCACTACTATGAGTGCTTTTCCAATTTGTTGAATATAATCTACAGCCTCTTTTTCAGGGAGAAATCCTCGCGGTTGGACAATCTTGGCTAAATTGTCTCCTAGAATATGCTCCATGACCATGCATTTTAAATCACCTTCCTCGAAGGTATCAATGACTTGGACAATATTCGGATGTTTGCATATTGCTAGTTTACGCGATTCATCTGCAAAACCTGATTTTAAGCGATCGCGGTCTTCGTTACTTAATTGATTCAGCAAATTGGAATCCAATGTTTTAATCACAACTTTCTTGGCATCCCGATCCTCAGCAAGATAAGTAATAGCGAAGTTCCCCTGTCCTAACTGTTGCTTAATTTCATACCGCTCGCGGTGTAACTTTTGTCCAGGTACCCAAGTCATTGGTTGATTATCTCAGAGAGTTGTATTAATTTTTGCATATAGCCATTCTCCTGTGGATGTAATACAGATTCTCTCAACAAATGTTCTGTAGCTTGTACCCTGACATCTAATAGTGAAGCTGTTATGCTTCAAAAAATATAATATGACGCGATCGCAAAAGTTGTGTTATAAAAACGGGCAAAGTCTTACAAAATACAAAAATCTTTTACTGTAAAGCTTTTTCGGTAAATGCGTAATTTTCATACCAATGGCATCAAATGCTACTGTAACCAATCAAGCTTTAGCGTTTAATCATCAGTAATCTTTAAAAAATTGCAAAAATAATGTTAAGTATACCTATTAACTTAAATTTACCTCGTATACCCCGTTTAATAACTTCTTTACCTGGGCCTCTTGCTCAAGCAATTGTACAACGCGATCGCGCCGTAACTTCCCCTTCTTACACCCGCGATTACCCATTAGTTGTATCTCGCGGCCAGGGCTGTATGATTGAAGATGTGGATGGCAATGTATTTCTGGATATGACCGCAGGTATTGCTGTCACCGCCACCGGACACGCCCACCCGGAAGTCGTCAAAGCAATTCAGGAACAGTCGGCGCGTCTGCTGCACATGTCAGGAACGGATTTTTATTATGAACCGATGGTGGAACTAGCGGAACAACTAGCGATTCGCGCCCCGTTTCCTCAACCACAGAGTCACAGTGCATTCCCCGCAAAAGTATTTTTCACCAATTCCGGGGCAGAGTCAAACGAAGGAGCAATTAAACTAGCTAGATATTACACCAAGCGATCGCTAATTGTGGCTTTCTTAGGTGCATTTCACGGACGCACTTATGGGGCAATGTCTCTCACGGGTTCTAAAGCAGTGCAGCGAGCGAATTTTGGGCCTTTAGTTCCTGGGGTGACACATATCCCTTATGGGACTCACGCTAGCTTAGATTACCTGGAACAACAGCTATTTGGCACAATTTTACCACCCCAAGAAGTAGCCGCGATTGTAGTTGAAGCAATTCAGGGAGAGGGCGGGTATATCGTACCAGAGGATGGTTTTTTAAAACGGATTCGGGATATTTGCGATCGCCACGGTATTCTGATGGTAGTGGATGAAGTGCAAGCAGGAATGGGGCGGACTGGTCGCTTATTTGCGATCGAGCATTGGGGTGTGATGCCTGATATTATTACCACTGCCAAAGGTATCGCCAGTGGTCTGCCATTAGGTGCGATACTTGCCAGACCAGAGTTAATGACTTGGCCTCCAGGTTCTCACGCTACCACATTTGGCGGTAATCCTGTAGCTTGTGCTGCCGGTATTGCCACACTACAATTGCTGGAAAGTGGTTTGATGACCAACGCTACCCAGATGGGAGAATTCTTACAAGCTAGTCTTACCCAGTTGCATCAAAGATTTCCCAGAGTATCGCCGCCACGAGGTAAAGGTTTGATGGTAGCCGTGGATTTATTGGATGAACAGGGTAATCTCGATCATAAATTGCGCGATCGCATTATTCAAGAAGCTTTTTTACGCGGTTTATTATTACTAGGTTGCGGTAAAGCGGCAATTCGTTTCTGTCCCCCTCTAGTTATCGACAGCGACCAAATTCAAATCGCCCTTCAGATTATCAGTGATATTTTAAGTTCTTAAAAGATGACCAATGACAAATGACAAATGACAAATGACAAATTTATATGAAACCCGAAATAGCCTTAAATTTATGGAAATTACTTTGGCAAGAATACAGCGCCAGAGTAAATCATGCCCGTACCTACCAGCAAATGATAACTACTGCGGGTGGGACTGTTGCCAACGACCACATCGCCTTTCGGTCTTTGCGTTTATTAGTAGATAGTCCACAGGGTCAAGTTAATTTAGGAATTGACTATCTCGCACAATTTGCAGAAGCTTTGGGTTACGTGGCGGCTGGAGAGTATAATTTTGCTCAAACTCATCTATATGCCCGTCATTATCGCCATCCCCAGCAAGATGAATTTAACTTACCCAAACTCTTTATCAGCGAGTTGATTGTTGATGAACTGCCTGCTAATATTGCTCAACTCATCTCTAAAACAGTATCTGCAATCCCACACCAACTAACCTCAGCCGTTACTCTTCTCAAAAAAGACGCGGAGATTGAAACTATTGCCAAACAACTTCAGCAAGTCTTCACCCGTCCTTGGCTACCTCCTAAGCGTTCTGTTGTAGAAGAGGTCAATCAGGTTACTCAATATGGGGCTTGGGTGTTGCTGCACGGATATGGTGTCAACCATTTTACAGGCTACGTCAACGGACAGAACACCCCAGAATATCCAGATATTGATACTACCGCTAGTGGTTTGGCTCATCTGGGTGTACCAATGAAAGCAGAGATAGAGGGAAATATTGCCTGTGGTTTGCGGCAAACTGCAACTCAAGCTGTAACAGAAATGGTGACAGTGCTAGATGATAACAGTGGCGCAGAAATTCAGATCCCTTGGACTTACGCTTATTATGAAATTGCCCAGCGTTATCTAGTCGAAATCGAGCCTGGAAAGCAGATACTTTTCGATGCTTTTTTAGGAAGTAATGCCCAGCAATTGTTTGAAATGACTCGTCTATCTAAATAAACCTCATCCATGTTGAAACCTAGAGTTTTTTAAAAGATATATTTATGTAGCGACTGTCTTAAATGTCAAGTGCGTTAGCGTAGCTCACCGTAGGTATCGCCTTGCAGAAAACCTCAAAGACAATGCGATTAGCTTGGGGTAAACGCAGTGAAACCCAACGAATAATCGGCGTTGCAGAATAGAAATATGAATTAGTGCGATCACTATGAAATGTCCAAGGTGTGCGTCAAGCCACATTCGCAAAAATGGTAAACAAAGAGGTAAACAAAACTACATTTGTGTGGAATGTGGTCG
>NZ_JADEXT010000086.1:0-13323 GCF_015206985.1 Nostoc sp. LEGE 12447
CATAGATGAGGGGGAGAAAAGGGGTTGCCCTCGGCAACCCCTTTTCTCCCCCCTTAAAATGATTATCATTCTTGAGAAAACCTGTCTCTTGTTTTTCTTGGAATAATTTATTCTTTGGAAGTCCCTATATTTCCACAGCAGAAATGGAAGATGTTCCAGGACGTGTAGTTTTTAACGGTAGTGCTTACACAGTTGGAGAGTCAGCTTACCGTACAGGAAATTATTTTGACCGCAACACAGACAATAATGAAAATAAAGTCAATAACGCATTATTGACTTTGTTCGGTGCGTTGGCACATCTGCCACACCGTAAGGCTTGGCACTTAAAATTAGTCGTCAGTTTACATGATGTTGCTCTGGCTGAAGAACTACAAAAAGTACTCAATGGAGAATATCAGCCAATACTTGCTGGCAAACAATCAGAAGTAAAAGTAGAAGTGCTGAAAGTTGTACTAGAGGGAATGGGTGCATTATTTGGGCATCCACTCCCGAAAAAATTAACCATTTTAGACTTTGGTAATGGAACAACCCTATATTCTCGTTACAACCGGGGTCAACGAGAAGTTCACACTGCTTACCCCATCGGTGTAGAAGTTCTCATCGATGATATCTCCCAAAAAATGAAACATTTAAATGGCGGAAAAATCGGAGATCCATCCATTATCCGATTTTGTCTAGAAATGGGACATACCAAGTACAGCCGTGACATCGATATCAAAGATATATACAGCGCTTGTTTGAAAGATTGGTATGAAAAATACTTGAAGAAAGTGGTGAATCTGACGCTTGATGCTAAACACCAGGGGGATGAAATTTGGGCGATTGGTGGAGGTTGCCTGTTACCTGGATTTAAGAAGCTTTTAGAGAAGAACGGGTTCAAAATACTGGACAACCCAGTGGAAGCTAATGTCTTTGGACTTTTAGAAATGGCAAAAGCCATCAGCAGCAAGAATTCGCCTACTACATCTATTAAGTGATCGCAATGACAGAAAAATTTGACTTAGCTCCCATAAAAATTCGGCTTAAAGAAAACTACCGAGAACGCATATTTGCAGAGTCCCAACAACTAGGTAAAAGTTACCTGGAGACGCTTTACTTCATTATTGATTGCTATTTTGTTTTCATCAAGGCTGGATTAGCCACACAACAAGTAGCTTTTACGCCGATTACTACTGACAAGAACAGACTTCAGCCGCCGACTGAAGAGCCATCTATTATTGAAAAGCAAGAGAATTCTGATGACCAAACCTTCATTCTTGATTTTGAGTTGTAAGGGAAGTATGGGACTGCTGCCTCTATAGTGCGTAAATCAAGCGATCGCACGATAGCGTCATCGCTTTCTTTTGCATAAAGGAGATAATTCTAGCACCTCTGTTTGCTAAAGTAATTCTAAGGCGCGCGAATTTCCGAAGAATCCAGAGACATCACAACAATGAGAATACTTCATGGCACCTGGATACCAAACGAGGAAACTGACTTTATCCAGTCAGGGTCTTTTTACTTGTGGGTAGAAACTCAATTATCCCAAAAAAGCCACACCAATAGTCAACAAATTCATCCTGGACACTTGGTAGAATCCGAATTAATCGCCTTTTTAGTAGAAGAATTGGGAATTAAAGAAGACAATACTAAATTTTCCCAACGCATATCTCCTAAATACTTTGCCTTACCAACCACCAATAATCAGCCCCTACCTTCACCAGAATTAACCAAGTATTTAGAAATTGAGTTGACTGATAGCTATGAAGAATTCCAATATTGGCAGGTAGATTCTTATGAAACAGTAGTGTCTACCAAAAACGTCACCGCACTTAATATTATTAAACTACTTAAAGATATCCATTTTTTAGCAATATATAATGCCCAGAAGTTTCAAATTGGTTCAGATTTATTATTTTGGTATAATTACACTCAAAGTTTTAAACAAGTAATCCTCAAAGACCAATTTATTCCCGCACTGAAGTATCGACATTTATCAACGGAAAATCCCCACAAAAAAGGCAAAAAAAAGACTGCTAAAGCAGCATTTGAAATTTATGCCACCTGGGAAATTATTTCCGAACAATATGAAGCAAATATTCTTAAATATATTGACTATATGCCACTAATATGTGTGGCAGGTAAAGCAACAGTTAGCTATCCTATTGAGTTTTTTGATCAAGAAACACTATTGCGTCACTTTTCCGAATATGTACTTGATGATTTAGTAACTCACACCCCATCTACAGCCGCTTTTGACAAACAAATTGCTGATTCTCTAATTGAATCTTGCTTTTATCCTCGTCAGCATAACCCACTCACAACAAATACTGCCCTTGAGGAATATCAGCAATGGTTGGTATGGAAAACCAAAATTACTCGTACTCAAGCTGATTCACCTTTTCATCTATGCTTCCAGTTACATTCTCCTGATAATGAACAAATAGACAATTGGCAAATTCAATTTCTAGTAGCGAGTAAACAAGATCCATCCTTGAAGTTAGCGTTAGCAGACTACTGGACAATGAATCAATTTTCCAAAACTGCTGTACATAAAGATTTTGGTAAAGATTTTGAAACAAATTTGCTGCTGAATCTGGGTTATGCAGCCAGGATGTATCCCAAACTCTGGCTTGGGTTGGAGACAGATAAGCCAACAGCAATGCAACTTACCTTAGATGAAGCATTTGACTTCCTTACTGAAAGTGCTTGGGTACTGGAAGACTCAGGATTCAAAGTAATTGTACCTGCTTGGTATACTCCGGCAGGTCGTCGTCGCGCCAAAATTCGCCTCAAAGCATCGGGTAGCAAACTTGCTGCAACGAAAGGGGAAACAAAAAGCTATTTTGGCTTAGACTCACTGGTGGAGTATCAGTATGAGTTAGCGATTGGGGAGCAAACTGTCACACCTATTGAATGGGAACAACTGATTAATGCTAAAACTCCCCTAGTGCATTTTCGCGGTCAATGGATGGAATTAGACCGGGATAAAATGCAGCAGTTACTCGAATTTTGGCAGTCCCACGGTAACGAACAACCCCAGATGACCTTACTGGAGTTTCTACAACGCAGTGCTGAATTGGGGTCAGAATGGGAAATTGAACATGACGAAGCTTTGTCAGAGATGATAGCAAAGCTACAAGATAAAAGTCGCCTAGAACCAATTTCTGAACTTGATAATCTGCAAGGCACACTCCGAGAATATCAAAAGCGTGGTGTTTCCTGGCTACAATATCTGGAAAACTTGGGATTAAATGGCTGTTTGGCAGATGATATGGGTTTAGGTAAATCCGTGCAGGTGATTGCCCGATTAGTGCAAGAGAAGGAGTTACATGAAGCTCTGAAAGTAGGAGGAAAAATTACTTCTTTATCTGCCCTGCCCACACTATTAATTGCTCCGACTTCTGTTGTTGGCAACTGGCAGAAGGAAATTGCCAAATTTGCACCTCATTTAAAAACTATGGTGCATCATGGTAGCACTAGGCTACAAAATCTAGCTGATTTCAAAGCTGCTTGTGAACAAAACGATGTGATAATTAGCTCCTTTACTCTAGTCCGCAAAGATGAAAAGTTATTGAGCAGCATCGAGTGGCAACGTTTAGTACTGGATGAGGCACAAAATATTAAAAATCCGAAAGCTGCCCAAACTAAAGCTATTTTAAAATTAAGAGCTAAACATCGGCTGGCATTAACAGGAACTCCTGTAGAAAACCGCTTACTGGATTTGTGGTCAATTTTTAATTTTCTAAATCCTGGTTACTTGGGTAAAGAAGCCCAGTTTCGGAAAATCTTCGAGATTCCGATTCAAAAAGACAATGACCGCGTAAAATCTGCCACCTTGAAAAAACTGGTAGAACCTCTAATTCTGCGAAGGTTAAAAACTGACCAATCTATTATTAATGACTTGCCAGATAAAGTGGAACAAAAACTCTACACTAACCTGACCAAAGAGCAAGCATCGCTTTATGAAGTGGTGGTACTAGATGTGGAAAAACAATTGCAATCAGCAGAGGGAATTCAACGCAAAGGATTAATTCTTTCAACCCTGATGAAATTGAAGCAGATTTGTAATCATCCAGCCCAATTTCTGCAAGATGGGAGCGAATTTTCACCGATGCGTTCGCACAAACTCAGTCGGTTATCAGAGATGGTTGAGGAGGCTGTTGATGAAGGAGAAAGTTTACTGATTTTTAGTCAATTTACGGAAGTGGGTGAAAAGATTGAAAAACATCTCAAACACAGTCTGCATTGCAATACTTACTATTTGCATGGTGGCACTAGTCGCCCACGTCGAGAACAAATGATTACCGAATTTCAAGACCCAAATACAGAACCATCGGTTTTTATCCTTTCCTTGAAAGCAGGGGGCGTAGGTATCACCCTCACGAAAGCCAACCATGTCTTTCACTTTGACCGTTGGTGGAACCCAACAGTTGAAGACCAAGCAACTGACCGTGCTTTCCGTATTGGTCAAAAAAAGAATGTCTTTGTGCATAAATTTGTTGCCATTGGAACTCTAGAAGAGAGAATTGACCAAATGATTGAAGATAAGAAAAAACTTTCTAATGCTGTTGTTGGTAGCGATGAATCTTGGCTCACCGAATTAGATAATGAAGCCTTTAAGCGGTTGATTTCATTGAATAAGAGTGCAATTTTGGAGTAGATATTATGGCTAAATTTAGTCGAACTTGGTGGGGCGATCGCTTTATTCAAGCACTAGAAGCTTTTACAGATGATAACCGACTCAAAAGAGGACGGTCTTATGCTAGCGGTGGTAAAGTCAAAAGCTTTGAGATTGACTTAAATAAAATTACTGCCAAAGTCAGAGGCTCAGTTAATCCCTATTTTGGAGTCTACAAAGAACCAACTTATAATATAGAGATTCAGATTACACCTATTGCTAAAACCCATTGGAATGAAGCTATCCAAAAGCTTTCTTCTAAAGCCAGTATCATTTCTCGATTGCTGCTAAATGAAGTCCCAGAAAATATTGAAGATACTTTCTCTCATTTGGGACTACATTTATTGCCCCATAGTAGTAAGGATTTCAAAACTAAATGCTCTTGTCCAGATTATGCTAATCCCTGTAAGCACATTGCTGGAGTTTACTATTTAGTGGCTTCTCAATTAGATAATAATCCCTGGTTGTTATTTGAATTACGGGGATTATCGAAAGCAGAACTTCAAGCCAAACTAGCTAATTCTCCTTTGGGAAAAGCTCTATCTGAGGAATTGAATACTAAGGAAATTCCTTTAGAACTTTCTAATTCGCTGTACACTAAGCTAGAAAAGCAATCTCTTAACCAAATGCCAAATGCCAGAGAATTTTGGTTAGGTACAAAGCGATTACCACAAACTATTGAAGTGGCGACTCCAAGTAGTATCTGTGCAATTTTGATTAAGAAACAAGGGGATTTTCCTGATTTCTGGCACAATGATGCTTCCTTTATTGAAACAATGGAAGAACTGTATCAGCGAGTCAAAACCAAAAATCATCAGTTCTGATTTCAGCGCTGATAACGACATCGTAAAGTAATTTCTTTTTAGATATTAATTGCCGTTATAATTTTTTACCTTGAAAAAGCATACGCACATATTTTATGCCTTGAAAAACTCCACTTCTGAAGACGTATTTAATAATGGATTTATTTGACCAGCATCTTGCAAAAATAACTGATGAATCAGCACCTCTGGCGGCTCGGATGCGTCCACGAACACTTGATGAATTTATTGGTCAAGACCATATTATTGGGCAAGGAAGGCTACTGCGGCGTGCTATGAATTTAGATCAACTGTCTTCCTTAATCTTTTCTGGGCCACCAGGGACTGGCAAAACTACTTTAGCCCGTGTTATTGCCAACAGCACCCGCGCTCACTTCATTCCTATCAATGCCGTACTCTCAGGAGTCAAAGAAATTCGAGCGGCAATTGAAATAGCCCAACAACAGCGTAAGTTCCATAATCAACGAACTATTCTTTTTGTCGATGAAGTCCATCGTTTTAACAAGTCTCAGCAAGATGCTCTATTGCCTTGGGTAGAGAATGGTACAATCATTCTCATTGGTGCTACCACCGAAAATCCTTTTTTTGAAGTCAATAAGGCACTTGTCAGCCGTTCGCGGATTTTTCAACTTCAGCAATTAACTGATAAAGATTTATACAAAATTGTTGAGCAAACACTCTTCGATTCAGAACGCGGTTATGGCAAGTTAATAGTACAAATTGACACAGATGCTTTAGCTCATCTAGTTAATGTTGCCAATGGTGATGCTCGTTCGTTATTGAATGCTTTGCAACTGGCTGTAGAGACTACACCCCCCGATACTACAGGTGTTATTCATATTCCCCTAGCAGTGGCAGAAGAATCAATTCAACAACGTGCTGTTTTATACGACAAAGAAGGGGATGCCCATTTTGATACCATTAGTGCTTTTATTAAGAGCTTACGAGGTTCTGACCCAGATGCAGCACTCTATTGGCTGGCCAAAATGGTTTATGCCGGTGAAGACCCGCGCTTCATCTTCCGTCGGATGTTAATTCTTGCAAGCGAAGATGTCGGATTGGCTGATCCACAAGCAATTGTCGTTACAAATGCCTGTGCCGAAGCTTTTGACCGCGTGGGAATGCCAGAAGGACGTTATCATTTAGCACAGGCAGTACTTTATTTAGCGACTGCACCAAAATCCAATAGCATTATGGGCTTTTTTGATGCTTTCGCCGCAGTAGAAAATGAAAATGTTGCAGAAGTCCCTACTCACCTTAAAGATGCCAATCGGGATAAAAAAGGTTTTGGGCATGGGGCTGGTTATCTCTATCCTCACGCTTACCGAGATCATTGGGTAGAACAGCAATATTTACCCAAGAGCTTGCAAGGTCAATTGTTTTATCAACCATCAACCCAAGGTTATGAACATCAAATCGCAACACAAGTGGCACGTCATCGAGAAGCTCAACTTGCTGCAATAGTAGAAGGTATTGGTGTTGCACCAATGGAAGTAATGACTTATGGAACTGCTGACCGAGTAGATGAGCGTTGGTTGCAACGCACACTTTCTCAGGTAAGTACACAATTAGCATCTGTGCGCGAACGCATTTTCACTTTCGCCCAATTACAACGTCATCACTTAGTATTGGATCTAAATGCCGCCACTGGTTTACTTACTTGGGAAGCAATTCGACAAGTTCCTGAAGGTGGGGTTTATGCCTGTGTTCGCAATAGCTCTGATACCAATGCTTTAAATGAACTTACTGCGGCACTTCCTGAAACAATGCGACCAATAGTTTTTACTGCATCTGTTGCACAGATACCTGCTATGCTGGCATCTCTTGCACCAAATGTACAGTTTGACTCTATTATCGGGCGCAATGTACTAGCCTCGGAATCGGATAAGGGACTTGCTGCTCAAATTTTAACTCAATTGCTCCCCCACTCAGCCAAGCTTATTTTAGCTGAGACAGTACCTCGTCATACCCAAAGGTTTTACCGCTTACTGCCCAGCCAAAATCTCGATACTCAATTGTATGAGCGATTAGTTTTAGCGGAAGAAGCTATTTATACAGATGCCTCTGACCCCATGCTTAACTGGGATGCTGACGATTTGCATCACACTTTTGCCTCAAATGGACACTGCGTACAAGTAGTTCTTGAGCAGTATTTGACACCTATGCACATCTCTGATAATTTTATCAAGCGTTTATTTACTGCTAATCCTAATCGACCAAGTTATGCCGAGCGTCTAGCTGCAAATTTGACAAGTGAGGAAATAAATATTATTAAAAATTTATTTGTTCGTTACTTACTTAACCAATCCGTTAATTGGTCAAGCACTGTGGCATTTTTAAATATTAGCGGATGAACATAATAGGCTCTCAAATCACAGTCATTTATAATTATGAGTTTAAGGATGCAATTACTCGGAAGTACGTCTTGATAAAAACGGATCACTGAAGCTAAGGTAATATTTTTCCTTGCCTTCGCTTTATTTGTAGATGAGTATGAACTGTTCAAAAGGATTTTAGAGAATTATGCCAATTAAAAAACACATTAATCTGAATGTTGGAAGTTTCCTTAATCCCACAGATAAAAAGATAGTTGTCAATTTAGCTAGTGAAGATATTTTAACTTTAATCACGCAAGAGTTAAAAAGCCGTTACTCGCCAGAAACTCAAAAACAAGCCCTTGAGGAGAGTTCCCAGTTGTTGCCTGATTTCGTGCTACAAGAATTATTAAAGCGTCAAGAACAGGTAGTAAACGTTAACCCCGATACCTTAATAGTGGTTAACTGTCAAATAGCAGAGACAGAAGCCGATGATTTGGGATTTGATTTAAATGTCGAAGCATATTTTGTAATTGCAGATACAACAGGTCAAAATCATTTTCGCGCTAATAGGATCGGACTTTGGTCAAATATATGGGGTGATGAAGAACGGCTTTTCGATTTAGAAGATGAACTAGGTGAGCAATTCTGGAAAAATTATCAAATCCAATTGCTTTTTGATGAAAAAAATCAGCAAACAATCGAGCTAGAAATATCACAAACAGATGACTATGAAGCAAGATTACAATTTTACCCTTCTTTTCAAAAGTTTTTACCATCCATAGTTCCCTTTACGGATAATGACTTTTAAAATCCGCGATTAAACCAGAATACGCCTAGCAATTATGGCAGTCCAAGATGTGTCTTTTTTCGCATTCCCTAAGTAATGCGACAGTTCTATTTTAAACTTTAAACTTATAGACGTGTTTCATGCCTCGAAAAACTACAGTTCCATCGCAATCAATTAAAGTAACTCCGCTAGCTCTGTCTCAATTACATATCCGCTTAGAGTTTCTAGAAAAACAACATCAATCACTACTCAAACAGATCAAGAAAAAGCGCACAGAAAGGTATTGACGCTATGACTGATATGGTAGAAACAATTGACAATCAAATTAGCGTTATTTCTGATATTCGAGATTTTGTTAAAGGCTTTAAAGAAAAGAAAATCATTATTCAAGAATTTCTTGATGGCCCACTTTCTTTACGCTCCACGGACGAGTCAATTATGGAAGATATTCTTGAGCAAATGTTGTCAGAGTTAATTAGATAGTAAAATAATTATTCTTGAATAATATTTGAAAATACTAACGTAACAGGATTATTCAAAAACTCCTGCTCTTTCAATAATAAACCATTCATGGTATAAAACTGCTAAAAAAAATTCCTCTCCCTTCAAGCGATCGCATACCGCCATAAATCCAGAGAAAAAAGGATCATCTTCATAGGTAGTATCAGACAGAAAAACAGTTACAGAGTTGTTATCCATACTCCAGATACACCGGATTATGGTGATATTAGGATGATGTGATTTATCTACAGGTAATAATATCGGACATCCTTGAACTGACAAAAATTCTGGCTGTTCATATCTGAGAACTGATTCCCAATCCTCTGGCCCTTCATGTTTTTCAATAATCCTATCCCATCTAACTGCCTTAATTTTTTCTAGGCTTTCTGCTGATAAGTCTGATAATTTCATAGCTTGTATCTCATGCAGTCTGTTTTAATAGCTAATATACATAAATCAGATTATCATCTCTTTATTCTAGTGGATTGCAGAGATATTTAGTATATGCAATACTGAGCTTTAGTAAAAATCTTAACCTGAAAATAGGATGATTGTTATGAAAGTTAAAGATAAATATTATGATTGACCACGACCGCCTTTTCAAAGAATTATTATCTACGTTTTTTGTGGAATTTCTTGATTTATTCCTGCCTCAAGTAGTCAGCCAAATAGACCGTGATTCTATCCAATTTTTACCCCAAGAAGTTTTTACTGATGTCACTTCTGGCGAAAAGAAGGAAATTGATTTACTGGTGCAATGCCGCTTCCAGCAGCAAGATACTTGTTTTCTAATTCACGTTGAAAACCAGTCTTACACTGAAACAGCTTTTGCAAAGCGGATGTTTAAGTATTTTGCCCGTTTGCATGAAAAATATGATCTCCCTATCTACCCAGTGGTGATTTTTTCTTTTGATGAACCCAAACGCGCCGAACCTCAAAATTATAGTGTCACCTTTAGCGACTTAAAAGTGCTGGAGTTTCAGTTTGTAGCAATCCAGTTAAATCGTTTAAATTGGCGCGATTTTTTAACGCAGTCAAATCCGGTGGCCGCAGCTTTGATGTCAAAGATGAATATTCCAACAGACGAACGTCCACAGGTGAAGGCAGAATGTTTGCGTCTGCTGGCAACGTTAAAATTAGACCCAGCAAGGATGCAACTAATTTCTGGGTTCGTTGATACTTATTTGCGGCTCGACGATACTGAGAAACAGGTCTTTCAAGCGGCAATCAGTACAATGGGATTAGATGAGCAGGAGGAAATTATGGAGATTGTAACCAGTTGGCAACAGGAAGGCGCTCAAAAAGCTTTGGAAAAGGTAGCTGTGAATTTACTCCGCGAGGGGATGACTGTTGAAGCAATTACAAGAGTAACAGGGTTAACCCTAGAACAAGTGCAGCATTTACTTGCAAAGCTTCAAGAAGAAAATTAATGTCATTTGTATCGACTCACGAGTCTAGCTCAACAGTAAGCGTTTGACGACAATCGCGACGTAATGCCATGCCAAATTTTGCGTATGTAGCATTGGCAGCCACGTTGTTTGGTGCAACTTCTACGTGCAAAGCGCGAACATCGCGGCGACGGCACTCGGCTAACAGCAGTGAGAGTCCATGACTGGCGACTCCGTAGCGTCGATACTGCTCCCGCACAAACAGGTCATCAATGAATGCGTCCAGACCACCGTATTCCATACTGAAGCGAATCGTCAGCACCAGATAACCTGCGGGATATCCGCTCTGACGCAATAACCAAATAAACCCCAGATCGGGACGATCAAGAATCGTTGTAAAGCTCTTGGTTGCCCACTGAGAATCCAATAGATAGTTAGACTCAGCATAGAACTCTGTCATCATTTCAACTAGCAAGGGGATGTCCGAGTGTGATGCGGCACTTGAGGTTTGAGTCATTTTCTAAATTAAGTTTTGATTTTTGGCTTTGACTCGCTGATACAGTTCTTCCATTGTTTCAATAAAGGAAGTATCTTTATTCCAGAAATCAGGAAAGTTCCCTTGCTTCTTAATCAAAATTGCTGAAACACTATTGCCAGTAGTAACATCAACATTTGGGGATAGTCGCTTTGTTCCTAACCAAAATTCCCTAGCATTTGGCATTTGGCTAAGAGATTGCTTTTCTAATTTTGTGTAAAACAAGGTAGAGGGTTCTACAGGTATTTCCTTAACAATAAAACTGATCTTAATATTTAAGAAGATTTTAAGAACTCGTTGCAATTAGGCGGCGTTCTTCGGAGTGCTGGGTGGGGTTTTGATAAACTAGGCTGACTCACCAGTAAGCTATTGCCCCGTCAAGCGCACCGCAAGAGTTGAGCGACAGCAGCAACGAGTTCGTCGGCGCAACACGGCTCATCGACTTGTTAGCTGGCTGGCAACCGTTAACCAATTCAAAAATCACGATAGAAACTCTAGAACTAGCTGATTAAATTTTTGTGGATGCTCAATCGGACTCCAATGACCGCACTCTTCAATAATCTCCAACTGAGCATTAGAAATAATTTTAACGGCATTCTGAGCATGGGTTACAGGAACCATCGGATCTTGTCTGCCCCAAATAATTAGGGTCGGAACCTCGATAGTATGCAATTTCTCAGCAATTGACTGATAGAATTGCCCCCAGATATTAAAGTTTGAACGACCTAGATTTAATGTTGCTTCTGCTGCTCCAGGAAGCGTTGCCATTTGATAAAACTCTTCGACAATTTCATCAGTGATTAGTTTTGAGTCGTACACTGCCTGTTTACACAACATCGCTACACCTGATTTGCTTGGTGAACTAAACAACTTAGCTAAACCAGGAATTGTGGTCACTCGAAGCAGAAAATTAAGGTCTTTCCCTAGACCCGCACTGCCAACCAGAATTAGTCGATCAACTAATTGTGGGAAGTTCAACGTTAAAGTGAGTGCTACTCCACCGCCGGCAGAAGTTCCAATCAAATTTGCCTTGGGTATCTCTAAAACCTTCATGAAATCTCGCGTGAACTGAGCCATGAAGTCAAAGGTGTAATGAGCAGCATCGGGTTTATCGGATCGACCTGCACCCACCATATCAAACGCATAAACGCGATGATCTTTGGCTAATTCTTGGATATTGTACTTCCACAACTCAATGTAACCGCCACCACCATGAAGCAAAATGACCGTGCTGCCTGAATCTCCCGCTTGCCAATATCGGGTATTTACAGAGCCGACTTTGACATACCGATCTTGCAATTGTTCAGCTTGATTCATCTCAACCTTACCAAACTGTAACTTGGACTTCAATTTTCCACTTTTACCGATCTCTTCAAAATTATCTTAGGCTCAATACCTATTTGATAAATATCCATCTCAACGCCGTGTGTTTAATTCTAGCGTGGCAAAACTAACTAGAGCAAAAACTTAAACGTAGTAAATTCGTTATTATTGAAAAATTTGGTTTACCTATTTACGCGTATTTCAATCATGAAAAATCTACTCTAGCAAGTTTTACCACTCTAGGTTTAATTTCATAGATAAATAACAGATTTATAATCAAAAGCCAAATACTGTACATTACTGTATTGCCACAATAATTAAACGCTTCAAAAGGCTATTTTAGGATAAATCTATCTTTGTAAGTCTACTTGTTGTGTTTGAGATTTAGCTAGTATTTTATCAATTTGAGTATTAGCATCCTCAAAAGTTTGCAATATTTGTGGAGTTACTTTATTAGTCTGCACCTGACCAGATTGCAAGTTTAAAATTACCTCTCCATTTTTCTGTAAAATAGTTAAATCCCTCTGCTGGGTATTGAAAGCCAAGTCATAAATCTTTCCTTGAACTTGAGTGCCATTTTCATTAGGCTTACCCCAAACCATGCCAATCCTTTGAGCAATTTGAGTCAGCCGACTGATGGCTTCAAGCTTAGATGTATCTTGATTCATTACTGTAAACGCTTCGGCTGATAATTGCTCACCAGCTTTAAACCCATTTGCAACTTCTACAATGCGTTTTTTGTAATTCTCCGACTTCCCTAACTTATCTGCGGCATTGTACCAATTTCTCAAATCATCAATAGTAACTGTCGGGGGCTTCTCTACACCTAGAGGTTCGGTTTTTGTACTATTAGTAATGTCTATTGTAGAAGGAGTAGTGGAGAGTGATGGAGTTATAGATTGGTTAGGTGGGGATTGTGCTGTTTGTTCTGGTGGTTTCAAAAACTGCGGTCGTGTAGCGAGGGAATTAACTCTTTGTTGATAGTCACTA
>NZ_JADEXT010000039.1:0-69929 GCF_015206985.1 Nostoc sp. LEGE 12447
GGAGGTTATCTTGAACATCGACATAAAACCCCTATTGGTATCCAGGTACTATGGCGAGGTTGGTTAAAATTACACGACCTCTGTGAAGGTTGGCAGCTTGCAAAAGAGACTTAACGGTAAAAGTCAGATCTCGCAGTGGTTCGACATAAGTTAGGGTTTGATCGGCGTATTCCACCTCAGAAATCATCAAACCGGCGACAAATGCCCCCATTTCAATGGACAGCCCCAAATGCTCTGTCAACAGGGCAATGCCCAAACACAAGGCTACAACCCCTAATAAAAATAGTTCTCGGCTTTCAGTACGGGCTAACAGTCGCAACAAAGGCGGTATCAGCCACATCCCCGCAGCCACTGCACCAGCAGCAAATAAAGCAATCCACAGTAGCGCTGTTAGCACGGCGATACCAATGGTTTCTGCTGGTTGGTTTAGGGCTGGTAGAACTGCTAACATCAGTCCCAGTGCCAAGTCTTGGACTACCAAAATCCCCAACATCACCTGTCCGTGAGGCGTTTCTGTTTCATTGCGTTCCATCAAGCACTTGAGGACAACGGCTGTGGAAGACAAGGATAGAATACATCCCAAAAACATCCCCTTCGCGGGTAAGGTTCCCCAGGCCCCGCTTAACCCGGATACCACAACTGTTACCAAAATTGTCAAAGCAATCTGGAGTCCACCTCCACCAAGAGCGATCGCTTTTACCTTCTTGAGTTCCGCAAAGGAAAATTCTACACCCAAGGCGAATAACAAAAAGGCGACACCAAACTGTGCCAGAGTCTCTACTTGAATAACTTCTTTAATTAATCCCAGTCCGGCTGGCCCAATAATCATCCCGCCGATGAGATAGCCTAGCAGCACGGGTTGCCGTAAAAGTGCCGCTAACAATCCACCACAGGCTGCAACGCCCAAAACTAAAACTAAATCAACGATTAGCCTAAAATCTTCTTGCACCAGTTTTAAAAGAACTATTTATTAAGACCTATTAATTCAGGATACAAAGTTTTACGATCTCAAACAGCTTGTTTGGAAATTGGGTATGGGAAATTGGGGATTGGGGATTGTGGATTGGGAATTGGGGCAAGAAGTTTTTTAACTGCTGCTCAATGCCCATTAAATTTTAGGTGAGCTAAGGGCACTCAGTAATAGGAGTGACCACGGCATTTTAATATCGGGTACGAGCCATGAGTAGTTTCTCAGGATAGGTAATGCAGTCGGTAGCACAAAACGTAAAGAACGTAGTGATGCGGGCCGAGCGCCATTTTCATCGACAATTCCATATTTATCAGCGAGTTCGGCAACAATTTGCACACGTCCTGTACGGCGCATTAAATTTGGTTCACAAGCAAGTGCAGCAATTACCCGTCCAGTTAATAATGGAGTTTCCCAGTTGTAGCGATCGCTAAGGAATGAGTTTTTTTGCTCAGTAGCATTGGTTTGATTCATCTCGTCAGCAAAACGGGAAAAAAGCTCAGTACCAACAATACCTGGCCAAATTGAAACAGAAGCCACATTATGGGGTTTTAACTCAACAGCCATATCAGCCGCTAGGCGATCGCAAGCTGCTTTTCCCACACCATAAGCTGTATTAAAGATATAAGACATACTGCCCCACGAGGAAATGGTGCAAATTAGTCCAGAATTACGTTTGGTCATCATTCGCGCAGCAAAAACACTCGCAACATAGTGGCTACGAAGACCAACGTTGTTGCTTGCATCCCATAGACTTAGTTCACAATCCCAAAAAGGCTGCCCAAAAGCGTTTTTTATTGCCTCAACTCCTGAGTAAGCATTATTCACCAATAGATCGAGTTGTCCATCCTGCTCATCTTGGATGCGCTCAAACAGTAAACGCACCTGCTCATCGTCGCTGTGGTCTACTTGGACGGGAATACACACACCACCGGCTTCCTCTATAGTTGATTGGGTTTCACCAAGACTTCCTAAAACCGCATCACTGGAGGAGTTGTTGAGGCTGCGTCCCGTGACGTATACAGTTGCCCCAGCCTCAGCCAAACCAATAGCAATTCCCCTACCAATTCCCCGCGTAGCACCTGTTACTAATGCCACTCTTCCCTCAAGGTGTTTCACGATCGCTTTTCCCTGTGGTTAATTTATTTTAAAGCCGGAGAACCCCAGCCTTAAAAAAGGCAAAAACCTCTCAAAGTCCCCCTTTGCTTAGGGGGATTTAGGAGGATCTACAACTACAAATAATGTCTACCACTCAATCTAAGTAAGTTGGCACGAAAAAAACAAGTATGTTACAAAACGCAAATAGGCTTAAAACCCTTACTAATGAAAGATGACGAAGGACAAATGACAAATGACAGCCCTAGCCAGTTACCTTTAATTGCGCCGACCTACTAACCAATTAATTTCTGCCAGCTAGCAGGCCCAACAATCCCATCGGCATCTAAACCATTTTGCTTTTGAAAGTTCTTGACTACAACTTCTGTTTGCGGCCCGTAAACACCATCATTCTCAACACCTAAACGGTATTGTAAATATCTAACAACTGCACCACCAGCATGGTTTGGTCTGATAATTCGTTTTGCCAAAATTAGATTTATGGCATTCCATGTAGTTGAGTCAGCAACTCCAGTTGGCTGAACTCCGACAATAGCCTGAAATTTTTCGACAGCAGATTTGGTGTTAGCCCCAGCGAAGCCATCTTCTACTAATGCCTTACCATTTTTATCAGTTATTTTGAGTCGATTTAAGGATTTTTGCAGCCTGAGAATCGTAGCATCTGCATTCTCCTCTTCATCTGGTACGGGGTTAACAGGAGTACTCGCTACTTTACCAGTTAAGCCTTTGACGATCGCATTGGCCATTGCTTCAGGATTAAAAAGATTCATATCTTTTTGCGAATCGATGAAGCAACATTCTATCAAGATAGCAGGCATATCTGTATTTTTCAGAACATACAAGTGGGAACCACTCTTAACGCCGCGATTAAAAAATCCCAACTTGACGATTTCATCTAATACAGGTTTAGCGATTTTTCTACCAGTCTCACTAGTGGCAAATACTTCTGTACCATTAGCTTGGTTATTAAAAGCATTAAAATGAATTGAGACGTAAATATCTACTTTACTGCCATTAGCTGTAGAACATCTTTTTGAGAGTGAGTCACGGACTGTACTAGCACTACTCGGTCTACATACTACAACATCATTACCTAAAGCTCTTAACTTGGCTATAACTCTATTACCTACATCTAGAGTTAAATTATCCTCAAATTTAATTCCTCTGGCTCCTGTGTCTGGTGGACAATTGTGTCCGCTATCAATTCCAAATTTCATGATTTTATCCTCAAATTACTTCTTTTTACACTAGTTCAAAACTCTTCAAATTTTAGAGAAAAAGTTTTGTTAATAAATTTGTTGAAGTACTTGTTCACAATGTCCGCATTGTTTTAAGCATTAATACGCTAGCAGACAAAATATGTTTTTCTGCGAACCTGAACAGCAAATTTATATGCTAAAATACCTTAATTAAAAGGTATGTTTTCACCAAAAACACAACCATTATAATTTATCAAAATCGAGAATAACAAGGTTAATTTTTGCAATAAATTTCAATGTAGCAATTGCCTTCACTATTCAGATAATAGCGCTTTAGAAAAGTAGAAAGCCATAAAAGACATACCTAGTAGCGCAAGGCGTAATTCGTAATTCGTAATTTGTAATTCGTAATTACCATTGCATAAGGGCTTTAGACATTTCAAATGGGTGGCTTATTTACGCCGAACTGTACTAGTTAGATATCCAAATCCTTAAACCGACGCACCTCCTGATATGAACGTGGGCTTATAGAGTCGTAAACCATGTACAGACTCTACCCTTGGCTTGCTGTTAACCCTGAGCAGCTTAACACATAATACTTTACAGTATTAAAGAATACGTGATATTTTCTACACACCTGCGGGAGACTTAGATATTATCGAGTTGCATACATTCACAAACCTGTCAGCACAAGAAATTCGTTCGCTGTGTAGAGGCACTAAAGCAATACTGCTTGGGTTTTGGATTTTGAACTCGGAATTGGGTTTGGGAAAAAGGTTAAAGGTTTTTTCTTTCCCCTTCCCTTTAACCGACAAGTGTTGGGTACTAAAGGAATTAAAATATCCCAAAGGCGTTGGTGAGGGTGAAGCAATACTTTTCCGGTTCAGGGGAAAAGGGGAAAGGGAAAGGGTTTGAATTTCCCTTTCCCCATTGCCCTTTAACCTTTCCCCAGACCAAAAGAGAGATTATTGGGTTTATCCGAAAAGTATTGGAGGGTGAAGTTCTAGCTACCTCAAGAAATTATTGACCGGAATCTGTGGGTAGATATATGACAATCAACCTGAAAGCACGTTTAAGATTTAAGTAAAGAAATATTTCGTAGCTTACAGGCATGAAACGCATCGTCTTGGTTGCTGGGTTTGAATCATTCAACGCTGACTTGTACAGGAAAGCAGCTTTTTTGGCTAACTCTCGCTGTCCTGAGTTGGATATTCGGGTATTTAGCGATCGCAATATTACCAGTCAACGTGCCGAGGTAGAAGCAGCACTTGATAACGCTGATGTATTTTTCGGTAGCCTGCTATTTGATTATGACCAGGTTGTGTGGTTGCGCGATCGCATTTCTCAAATTCCCATCCGCCTAGTCTTTGAGTCAGCCTTGGAATTGATGAGTTTAACCAAGTTGGGTGACTTTGCCATTGGCGACAAACCCAAAGGAATGCCCAAACCAGTTAAATTCATTCTTGACAAATTTAGCAACGGACGAGAGGAAGACAAACTTGCTGGTTACATCAGCTTCTTAAAAATTGGCCCTAAACTACTGAAATACGTCCCAGTGCAAAAAGTCCAAGACTTACGCAACTGGTTAATTATCTATGGTTACTGGAATGCTGGCGGGCCAGAAAACGTCGCTTCATTATTCTGGACACTGGCAGAAAAATACTTAGATTTAAAAGTCGGTGACATTCCCCCGTTAATCGAAACCCCCAACATCGGATTACTCCACCCCGATTATCAAGGGTTTTTTGAATCGCCCCGCGAATATTTGGAATGGTATAAAACCCATTGTAGAGACGCGATTCATCGCGTCTCTACAAAACCAGTTGTCGGTATTCTTCTCTACCGAAAACACGTCATTACCAAACTACCCTACATTCCCCAACTAATTCGCAGTTTTGAAAAAGCCGGGTTAACTCCTTTACCCATTTTCATCAACGGCGTAGAAGGACACGTGGCGGTACGAGATTTGATGACAACCGACTATGAAATTCAGCAACGAAAACTAGGTAATATAGAAACTCCCTCACTTTCTAGTGAAGCAGTTAAAGTAGATGCGATCGTTTCCACAATTGGCTTTCCTCTGGTGGGTGGCCCAGCTGGTTCAATGGAAGCAGGCCGCCAAATAGAAGTAGCAAAGCGCATCCTGACTGCCAAGAATGTACCTTATATTGTTGCTGCACCACTATTAATTCAAGATATTCACTCTTGGACGCGCCAAGGTGTTGGCGGATTGCAAAGTGTGGTGTTGTACGCCTTACCAGAATTAGATGGGGCCATTGATACCATTCCACTCGGTGGGTTGGTGGGCGAAGATATTTATCTAGTTCCTGAACGGGTGCAGCGATTAATTGATAGGGTGAAAAGCTGGGTGTCTTTGCGGCAAAAACCTGCTTCGGAACGCAAAATTGCGATCGTTTTATATGGGTTCCCGCCAGGTTATGGTGCTGTGGGGACGGCTGCATTATTAAATGTGCCGCGTAGTTTGCTGAAGTTTCTCCACGCACTGAAAGAACAAGGTTACACTGTGGGAGATTTACCGGAAGATGGGGAAGAATTGATTCGCTGGGTGAAAGAAGCGGATGAAGCTAATCCTCTTGTGGGGCAGTCGTCTCGCCTGCTCCTAAATAATGGCGCTCATGTTGCCCAGCCCACAAGTACTGTAAATTTCCGCACTCTAGAAAAATGGCTGGGATATTTACAAACTTCCCGCATCGAAAAACAATGGAAATCTTTGACGGGAACTGGTATTAAAACTTATGGCGAGGAATTTCAGATTGGTGGTGTGCAATTAGGTAATGTGTGGATAGGTGTACAACCACCTTTGGGGATACAAGGCGACCCGATGCGCTTAATGTTTGAACGGGATTTAACGCCTCATCCGCAATATGCTGCTTATTATAAATGGTTGCAAAATGAGTTTCAAGCTGATGCTTTAGTTCATTTTGGAATGCATGGGACGGTGGAATGGTTGCCTGGTTCTCCGTTGGGTAATACGGGTTATTCTTGGTCGGATATTTTGTTAGGAAACTTGCCTAATCTATATATATATGCGGCGAATAATCCTTCGGAATCGATGTTGGCAAAACGTCGCGGTTATGGTGTGTTGATTTCTCATAATGTGCCTCCTTATGGGCGGGCAGGTTTGTATAAGGAATTGGTGGCGTTGCGGGATTTGATTTCGGAGTATCGGGAAGATCCGCAGAAGAATTATGTTTTGAAGGAAGGGATTTGTAAAAAGATTGTGGACTCTGGGTTGGATGCAGATTGTCCGTTTGAGGATGCGAGGAAGTTGGGGATTGCGTTTACGCCGGAGAATGTTCGGATGTTTAGCGGTCATGCTTTTGATGCTTATTTGGTGGAGTTGTATGGATATTTGCAGGTTTTAGAGAATCGGTTGTTTTCTTCGGGGTTGCATACTTTGGGGGAAAAGCCGAGTGAGGAGGAGTTGGGGTCTTATTTGGAGGCTTATTTTGGGGGGGAGGAGGAAGAAAACGAACCGCGAAGGCGCGTTCACGAAGTGTCTCGAAGAGAAGGACGCGAAGAAGAAGAAAGGTTAATAAGGGATTTGTTGATGCAGTCTACGGATGAGTTAACGAATTTGTTGAGGGGGTTGAATGGGGAGTATATTCCGCCTGCGCCTGGGGGGGATTTGTTAAGGGATGGGGCTGGTGTGTTACCGACTGGGAGAAATATTCATGCTTTAGATCCTTATCGGATGCCTTCGCCTGCGGCGTATGAACGGGGACGAGAAATTGCTCAAAAAATTATCGCGCAGCATTTGGATGAATATGGGAAGTATCCTGAAACGGTGGCGGTGATGCTTTGGGGATTGGATGCGATTAAAACTAAGGGGGAATCTTTGGGGATTCTGTTGGAGTTGGTGGGGGCTGAACCTGTTAAGGAAGGAACTGGTAGGGTTGTTCGTTATGAGTTGAAGCCGTTGGCGGCGGTTGGACATCCCCGGATTGATGTGTTGGGTAATTTGTCTGGGATTTTCCGGGATAGTTTTGTAAATATCATCGAATTATTGGATGATTTATTTCAACGGGCGGCTGATGCTGATGAACCGGATGATCAGAATTTTGTTAGGAAACACGCTTTGGCTTTAAAAGCCCAAGGGGTAGAAAATACCTCGGCGAGATTGTTTTCTAATCCGGCGGGTGATTTTGGTTCTTTGGTAAATGATCGCGTTGTGGATGGTAACTGGGAATCTGGTGAAGAGTTAGGCAATACTTGGCAAAGTCGCAATGTATTCAGCTACGGGAGAGAGGATAAAGGTCAAGCTAGACCGGAAGTTTTGAATACGTTGTTAAAAACTAGCGATCGCATTGTCCAAGAAATTGATTCGGTAGAATATGGTTTAACTGATATTCAAGAATATTACGCCAATACGGGCGGTTTGAAAAAGGCAGCAGAAAAACAAAGCGGTAAGAAGGTGACAACTAGCTTTGTGGAAAGCTTCTCGAAGGATACTACACCGCGCAATTTAGATGATTTGCTGCGAATGGAGTATCGCACTAAGTTGGTAAATCCCAAATGGGCGCAAGCGATGGCAAATCAAGGTTCTGGTGGTGCTTTTGAAATTTCACAACGGATGACGGCGTTGATTGGTTGGGGTGGTACTGCCGATTTTACCGATGATTGGGTTTATGACCAAGCGGCTGATACTTATGCTTTAGATGCAGAGATGGCGGATAAGTTACGGAAGGCAAATCCTGAAGCTTTTCGCAATATTTTAGGGAGAATGTTAGAGGCGCATGGGCGGGGTTTCTGGGAAGCTGATGGTGATAAGTTAGATAAGCTACGTCAGTTGTATGAGTTGACAGATGAAGAGTTGGAAGGAGTGACGGTTTAGAAAGTTGATGCGTTAAAAGTTCAAATAAAGACACTAACGATTAATAAAAATGATTCTAGAGACGGCGATTTATCGCGTCTTTACTTAACCGAACCGTATTGAAAGCGATGTCTACGACGGGCTACGCCTACGCTATTACGCTTGAAGCTGTAAAAATTAAAACCTTTGCAGCTAAGATTACTTCATGTATAAGAAAGGCTTAAGTTTTTCTTGCAAATGTATAAGCTGTTGCTGCAATTGCTTAATACTTTGCAACAAATGATCTTCCATGTATAAGAAAGGCTTAAGTCTTTCTTGCAAATGTATAAGTCGTTGCTGCAATTGTTTAATATTTTGCAACAAATGCTCTTCCATATATAAGAAAGGCTTAAATCATCGCAGCAATTGTTGTAATGAACTTATGAATTTATGAATCAATTTGGGAGATGCTTCAATGTAACTGTCGGTACTCAAACGGGTTCGTCCGTCTGCGCCTCAATACGGTTCGGTTAAGGCAAGAGACGCGATAAATCGCCGTCTCTACAAAGGACTGATTATTTCCGATTTAGTACTGTGCGATCGCTTACTCGCCCAAGTTAGGCATCGCCGACAATTGATGCTGCATAACAGCGTTCAACTAGCTATCATTAGCTAAGTGGTATGCCAGATACATCGACGGCAATACCATTGAGTTAGCAGTCTTTATAAACTGCTTACACTCGCACCCATAAAAATTAGTTTGATCCACCTTCTATTCCCTGCTTTTTATTGTGATACGCATTGGCTCAAAGTACTCTAAATAAGTACGGGGTGCAAAAAATACAAAAATTTCTTCAAGGATTAAGATTAAGGATAAGGTTATGGCAACCGAACAGTTAACTAGAGACAGCGACAATCTCGATTTAAATCAGCTATTAAGAACGCTGAATGCTGTTAAACAGGGTGACTTCTCGGCTCGGATGCCTATAGATCATACTGGTGTGGCGGGGAAAATAGCTGATACGCTCAATGATATTATTGACCAGAATGAGCGGATGGCGGCGGAGCTACAGCGAATTGGTAACGTTGTCGGCAAAGAAGGCAAAATTGCTGAACGTGCTTCCCTAGGAGATGTTCGTGGTTCTTGGTCAAATTGTGTTACTTCTGTCAATACTCTAATTACAGATTTAGTTCAACCAACAGCTGAAACTACGCGGGTAATTCGGTCGGTTGCTAATGGTGATTTATCCCAAACGATCGCTACAGAAATTGACGGCAGACCCCTGCAAGGTGAGTTTCTCCAAACTGCTAATATCGTCAACACGATGGTAGAACGGCTTGGTTCCTTTGCGAGTGAAGTAACAAGAGTTGCCCGTGAAGTGGGAACTGAAGGTAAGTTGGGCGTTCAAGCCGAAGTGCAAGGTGTAGCTGGCACTTGGAAAGATTTGACGGATAACGTTAACTTGATGGCGGGTAATCTCACTGGTCAAGTTCGCAACATTGCCGAAGTTGCTACTGCGATCGCCAATGGTGACTTATCCAAAAAAATCACTGTGGATGTGAAAGGCGAAATTCTGGAGTTGAAAAACACCGTCAATACAATGGTGGATCAACTTAATTCTTTTGCATCAGAAGTCACAAGAGTTGCCCGTGAAGTGGGAACTGAAGGTAAATTGGGCGTGCAAGCAGAAGTTAAAGGTGTTGCAGGTACTTGGAAGGATTTGACTGACAACGTTAACTTGATGGCTGGAAATTTAACCGCCCAAGTGCGTAATATTGCGGAAGTGACAACGGCGGTAGCGAATGGCGACCTTTCTAAAAAAATTACTGTTGATGTCAAAGGCGAAATTCTGGAGTTGAAAAACACCGTTAACATCATGGTGGATCAACTTAATTCCTTTGCAAGTGAAGTAACAAGAGTTGCCCGTGAGGTGGGTGCTGAAGGAAAATTAGGCGGTCAAGCAGAAGTTCGCGGGGTAGCGGGTACGTGGAAAGACCTTACCGATAGTGTGAATTTCATGGCGGGAAGCTTGACGGCACAGGTGCGGAATATTGCCGAAGTGACCACGGCGGTAGCGAATGGCGACTTATCCAAGAAAATCACCGTCGATGTGAAAGGTGAAATCCTGGAGTTGAAAAATACCATCAACACAATGGTGGATCAACTTAATTCCTTTGCAAGTGAAGTAACAAGAGTTGCCCGTGAGGTGGGAACTGAAGGTAAGTTAGGCGTACAAGCAGAAGTTCGGGGAGTTGCGGGGACTTGGAAAGATTTAACTGACAACGTTAATTTAATGGCGGGTAATCTCACCGGACAGGTGCGAAATATTGCCGAAGTTGCAACTGCGATCGCAAATGGCGATCTATCCAAAAAAATCACCGTCGATGTTAGAGGTGAAATTTTCGAACTCAAAAATACCATCAATATCATGGTGGATCAACTCAGTTCCTTTGCATCAGAAGTTACAAGGGTTGCGCGTGAAGTTGGTAGTGAAGGTAAACTGGGTGTACAAGCTGATGTGCGCGGTGTCGCGGGTACTTGGAAAGATTTAACTGACAGCGTGAACTTCATGGCGGGAAGTTTAACGGCACAGGTGCGAAACATTGCCGAAGTAACTACCGCCGTTGCAACAGGCGACTTATCCAAGAAAATCACCGTTGATGTAAAAGGTGAAATTCTGGAGTTGAAAAATACTATCAACACGATGGTGGATCAACTCAATTCCTTTGCATCAGAAGTTACTAGAGTTGCCCGTGAGGTAGGAAGTGAAGGTAAACTTGGCGTACAAGCAGAAGTGCGCGGCGTGGCTGGAACTTGGAAAGATTTAACCGACAGCGTAAACTTCATGGCGGGAAGTTTGACGGCACAGGTGCGGAACATTGCCGAAGTAACTACGGCGGTTGCAACAGGCGATTTATCTAAGAAAATCACTGTTGATGTTAAAGGTGAAATCCTGGAGTTGAAAAATACCATCAACACAATGGTGGATCAACTCAGTTCCTTTGCATCGGAAGTAACAAGGGTTGCCCGTGAAGTGGGAACTGAAGGGAAATTGGGCGTACAAGCAGAAGTAAAAGACGTTGCTGGAACTTGGAAAGACTTAACCGACAGCGTAAACTTCATGGCGGGAAGCTTGACGGCACAGGTGCGGAACATTGCCGAAGTGACAACTGCGATCGCAAATGGTGATTTATCTAAGAAAATTACTGTTGCCGTCAAAGGCGAAATTTTGGAACTCAAAAATACCATCAATATAATGGTGGATCAACTCAACTCCTTTGCAAGTGAAGTAACGCGGGTTGCCCGTGAGGTAGGAAGCGAAGGTAAACTGGGTGTGCAAGCAGATGTGCGCGGCGTGGCTGGCACTTGGAAAGATTTAACTGACAGCGTGAACTTCATGGCGGGAAGTTTAACGGCACAGGTACGAAACATTGCCGCCGTTACTACAGCCGTAGCTAATGGCGATTTATCTAAAAAAATCTCTGTTGATGTCAAAGGTGAAATTTTAGAGTTGAAAAATACCGTTAACACGATGGTAGATCAACTCAATTCCTTTGCAAGTGAAGTAACGCGGGTGGCGCGGGAGGTGGGAACTGAAGGTAAGTTGGGCGTACAAGCAGAAGTTAAAGGTGTTGCCGGCACTTGGAAGGATTTAACTGACAGCGTAAACTTCATGGCGGGAAGTTTGACGGCACAAGTGCGAAACATTGCTGAAGTAACCACCGCCGTAGCTAATGGCGACTTATCCAAGAAAATTACTGTTGATGTAAAAGGCGAAATTCAGGAACTTAAAAACACCATTAATACAATGGTGGATCAGCTAAATTCTTTTGCATCAGAAGTTACTAGGGTTGCCCGTGAGGTGGGAACGGAAGGTAAATTAGGCGTGCAAGCTTACGTCAGAGGAGTTGCTGGGACTTGGAAAGATTTAACGGATAACGTGAACTCGATGGCGGGAAACCTCACCGGACAAGTTCGCAACATCGCGGAAGTTACCAAGGCGGTAGCGAATGGCGACTTATCTAAGAAAATTACCGTCGATGCCAAAGGCGAAATTTTGGACTTAAAGAACACCACCAATACGATGGTGGATCAACTTAGTTCCTTTGCCAGTGAAGTAACGCGGGTGGCGCGAGAAGTGGGAACTGAAGGAAAGTTGGGTGGACAAGCCCAAGTCCAAGGTGTTGCAGGAACTTGGAAAGATTTAACAGATAACGTTAACTCAATGGCGGGTAACTTAACGGCACAAGTGCGCGGTATTGCCAGAGTTGTCACGGCAGTTGCTAACGGTGACTTGAAACGGAAACTGATGTTAGATGCTAAGGGAGAAATTGAAACCTTGGCAGAGACAATCAACGAGATGATTGATACCCTAGCGACATTTGCCAATCAGGTGACTACAGTAGCGCGGGAAGTGGGAATTGAAGGGAAGTTAGGCGGACAAGCGAGAGTACCTGGCGCGGCTGGGACTTGGAAAGATTTGACGGATAATGTGAACGAACTTGCTGCTACACTGACAACTCAGTTGCGAGCGATCGCAGAAGTTGCTACAGCTGTAACTAAAGGTGATTTAACTCGTTCAATTGCCGTTGAAGCATTAGGGGAAGTAGCGATACTCAAAGACAACATCAACCAGATGATTGCCAATCTGCGGGAGACAACGCAGAAAAATACTGAGCAAGATTGGTTGAAAACTAACCTAGCCAAGTTTACCCGAATGCTGCAAGGGCAGCGAGACTTGGAAACCGTATCTAAACTAATTCTCTCAGAACTAGCACCCTTGGTAGGAGCGCAACACGGCGTATTCTTCCTGATGGAATCTGGAGAAAATACACCGTTTTTAAAACTAATCAGTAGCTACGCTTACCGCGAACGCAGACATCTAGCTAACCGCTTCCACTTGGGTGAAGGTTTGGTGGGACAATGCGCTTTAGAAAAAGAGCGAATTCTCTTAACAGATGTACCAAGCGATTATGTGAGAATTGCCTCTGGTTTAGGAGAAGCATCTCCACTTAATGCTGTGGTTTTACCTGTACTCTTTGAAGGACAGGTGACAGCAGTCATAGAATTAGCATCCTTCCGCCGCTTTAGCGAAATCCATTTGACATTCTTCGACCAGCTTACCGAAAGTATAGCGATCGTTCTCAACACGATCGCAGCTTCTATGCGAACTGAAGAATTACTCAAGCAATCGCAATCTTTGGCTGAAGAACTCCAAACTCAACAAAATGAACTCCGGGAAACCAACAAGCGCTTAGAACAACAAGCCCAATCCCTCAAAACTTCAGAGGATTTACTCAAAGGACAACAAGAAGAACTGCAACAAACCAACGCGGAGTTGGAAGAAAAGGCAGAGTTGTTAGCTATGCAGAAGAAAGAAGTCGAGCGCAAAAATCGAGAAATCGAACAAGCAAGAATGTCTTTAGAAGACAAAGCTGAACAACTCGCCCTTTCTTCAAAATACAAATCAGAGTTTCTCGCCAATATGTCCCACGAACTGCGGACACCGCTAAATAGCTTGTTAATTTTGGCGAAGTTGTTGGCAGATAACATAGATCACAACCTCACCAGCAAGCAAGTTGAATACAGCCAGACAATTTACTCAGCTGGTACTGACTTGTTGGCATTAATCAATGACATTCTGGATCTAGCTAAAATTGAATCGGGAACCATGTCAATTGACATGACCCAAATGCCTTTGGTAGAGTTGGGCGAACAAATTGAGCGCACCTTCCGGCAAATCGCTCAGAGCAAAGGACTTGCATTCACAATTGAATTTACTCCCGACTTACCCACAACCATCTATACAGATGTCAAACGCTTACAACAAGTGTTAAAAAATCTCCTCTCCAACGCTTTTAAATTTACGGAGCAAGGGGAAGTCCGCTTGCAGATTGCGGTGGCGAAACAGGGATGGAGCAACGATCAAGTAACTTTAAATCGCGCTCAAAATGTCATTGCCTTCTCAGTTAGCGATACAGGGATTGGCATCGCTCCCGACAAGCAAAAAGTTATTTTCGAGGCATTTCAACAAGCCGATGGCTCTACCAGTCGGAGATACGGCGGTACTGGATTAGGCTTATCAATTAGCCGCGAAATCGCCCGTCTCTTTGGTGGCGAAATTAAACTAACAAGTCAACCCGGTCAAGGTAGCACCTTTACATTCTTTTTCCCACAATTGAATGTTGAGCCTACATCAACACAACTCCCTACTCCCTACTCCCTACTCCCCACTCTCCACTCCTCACCCAGCACTCCTCACTCAGCACTCCTCAGTGACGATCGCGCTACTATTGGCATGGGCGATCGCGTTTTGTTAATCGTCGAGGACGACGTGAACTTTGCCCGCATCCTTATAGAGATGGCGCAACAGCATGAATTTAAGGTGATAACAGCTCAAAATGGCAGTACAGGTTTAGCATTAGCGCAGCAATTCCATCCTTCAGCCGTTTTACTAGATATCCGAATGCCAGAAATGGATGGTTGGACGGTATTGGATCGTCTGAAACATGACCCAAATACTCGCCACATTCCCGTACACATTATGACCGTTGAAGAAGGGCAACAGCGCAGTTTGCAACTAGGTGCGATCGCGTATCTGCAAAAGCCCTTAAGCAGCGAGATAATATCCGAGGCATTGGTCAAAATTAAAGGTTTTGTTGAGCGCCAGGTAAAAAATTTACTGGTAGTCGAAGACGATGACACTCAACGGCATAGCATTGTCGAACTAATTGGCAACAGCGATGTTCATACTACTGCTGTTGCCACAGGTGCAGAAGCGTTAGAAGCCATCCGCACCCAGCATTTTGATTGCCTCGTCCTCGATTTAGGGCTACCCGACATGACCGGGTTTGAATTGATCGATCAGATTAAGCTTCTACCTCACGGCAAAACATTGCCCATCATTGTCTACACCGGGAGAGACATTAGCAAAGCTCAAGAAACCGAACTGAGACGGATTGCCGAAACAATTATCATTAAAGATGTGCGATCGCCCGAACGTCTCCTCGATGAAACAGCATTATTTTTACACCGAGTCCAAGCAAATTTACCTGCACCCAAACGAAAAATACTTGAACAATTGCATTCCATAGATTACTTACTTGCTGGCAAGAAAGCGCTAATTGTAGACGACGATATGCGTAATATTTTCGCGCTGACAAGTATGCTGGAGCGTTATCAAATACAAGTGTTATACGCTGAAAACGGCAGAGAAGGGATTAACGTGTTAGAAAATACACCAGATATTGATGTCGTTTTGATGGATGTAATGATGCCAGAAATGGACGGTTACGAAACAACAAGCTTAATCCGCCAAAACGAGCAATTTAAATCTTTGCCGATTATTGCACTGACAGCTAAAGCCATGCAAGGCGATCGCGAGAAGTGTATTGAAGCTGGTGCATCAGACTACATCACCAAACCCGTAGATACTGAACAATTGCTTTCACTCTTACGTGTTTGGCTATACCGTTAAGCTAAATTAAAGGAGATAGGAGGCAGGGCAATACTTCTCGGTTAAGGGGAAAAGGGGAAGGGGGAAGGGGAAAGAAAAAACCTTTAACCCAAACCCAGTACCCTTTTCCCAAAATCCGATTCCGAATTAAAAATGCACAAAGCGAGAAGTATTGGGAGGCAGGGGGCAGGGAGCCGTTGTACTATTTCAACCCTAATAGGGATTTTGATGAATTGCAATCCAAACCACCCAGCTAAACCTGGAACTGGAGACAGTTTCAATCCCTGATAGGGATTTTGATGAATTGCAATGTGCTTCATCATCTCCTACTCCTTGGAATGATTTAGTTTCAATCCCTGATAGGGATTTTGATGAATTGCAATTTGTTTATCATGTTCTTATGATTCTTTTGGTAAAGTTTCAATCCCTGATAGGGATTTTGATGAATTGCAATCTAAGTCTTCATTGGTAGCTACTTGGTCAGGGATGGTTTCAATCCCTAATAGGGATTTTGATGAATTGCAATCTTCCCGGTCAAAAGGATGTTACATACACCCATGTTTCAATCCCTAATAGGGATTTTGATGAATTGCAATTTTGTCGCTCCCAAAAATGATATTGTCAAGTATAGCGTTTCAATCCCTAATAGGGATTTTGATGAATTGCAATCCGCCAGCTAGCCCATTAACTATTAAGCACTCGATGTTTCAATCCCTAATAGGGATTTTGATGAATTGCAATGCGCTATAAAAGCTCCAGAAGTAGAAGCTCCGCCGAGTTTCAATCCCTAATAGGGATTTTGATGAATTGCAATTTAATAGAAGGATAAAATTATGCCACTCACAAAAGCGTTTCAATCCCTAATAGGGATTTTGATGAATTGCAATTTGGGTGGATGACAATTTGAGCAGCAAGCCTTTGGTTTCAATCCCTAATAGGGATTTTGATGAATTGCAATCTTCGGCTTGTACAGTGCCTTTTGAAATAATTTGTTGGTTTCAATCCCTAATAGGGATTTTGATGAATTGCAATAAAGGAGGGCGATTACAAAATCAAGGTAGTGATTGTTTCAATCCCTAATAGGGATTTTGATGAATTGCAATTTGTGGACGACCCGTATTAAATAAAGTATCAAGTGTTGTTTCAATCCCTAATAGGGATTTTGATGAATTGCAATTAATAGGTTTAACCTTAATCTGTCAAGGTATATTAGTTTCAATCCCTAATAGGGATTTTGATGAATTGCAATTATTAGTAAAAGTGATTGCCCAGATAGGTATTATGGTTTCAATCCCTAATAGGGATTTTGATGAATTGCAATGTGGGGCGCGTCCCCTCATCTCGCGTTCTCTCAGCCGTTTCAATCCCTAATAGGGATTTTGATGAATTGCAATGTTATATTTGCTACTCAAGAAGTTAACACGGGGGCGTTTCAATCCCTAATAGGGATTTTGATGAATTGCAATTGTACCAAATTCCAGCTTGAACTTCAAATTGGTGGTTTCAATCCCTAATAGGGATTTTGATGAATTGCAATAATCTTGATGCACCTCCACCTCCATACCCAGAAGTTTCAATCCCTAATAGGGATTTTGATGAATTGCAATAATTGGGCTTGCGAAGCATTGAGGAGCGGATAACCGTTTCAATCCCTAATAGGGATTTTGATGAATTGCAATGTCAGAGACATCCTTTTTAGCTGAGGTCTGTCCCGTTTCAATCCCTAATAGGGATTTTGATGAATTGCAATCTGTGACGCTGCTCCGTTTGACACTCGTTTACCAGTTTCAATCCCTAATAGGGATTTTGATGAATTGCAATCGTATTTTGGTCGATCGACCTCATACCGGACATCCTCGTTTCAATCCCTAATAGGGATTTTGATGAATTGCAATAGCGGGACGCTGAAAGCCAAGCTGTATTTAGTTTTCAAGGTGCGGTTGCGCGATTCAAGGGCAATCATAGCATTAGAGAATTCGTTTGGAAAGAGCGCCAGGAAAATTTAAAGGCTGAAATCGTATTTTGATAAGCATTTCAGAGATTGCGCGGATAAGGATTAAGCGACTAATGGGTTGAAAGCCTTACTGGAGTTGGGATAGAAGCAATTTTTTAGACCTGTGGAATTTGTACACCTACCCTTCCGCGCATTTTACATACAGAAACCTACCCAGAAGGGGACTCAGCAAAGAAAATTGTTTCGTCTCGTGGCTGTTCTCCGCCAATGCGTTCGACTTTTCCCTGACAACAGCCACAGAGAAAATAAAAGCGCACACTATCGGTATCGGGTTTAATCAATTTGGCTAAACGCGATCGCAGTTTAGCATACTGAGTAGAAGTGATATTGCACTCAAACACACTCAGCTGCATCCATTGTCCGTAAGACTTAAGAACCGAATGGATTTTAGTACGACGCTTATCTTCTGGAATGTCGTAGCTGACAACAATATACATGGGAGTGGGGAATGGGGAATGGGAAAAAATAGCAAGTTATTTGAGAATTAGAGGGGGATATTTATCGATTTCGTTCATGAGATACTTACTCAATAACCTTGCTTGAATTTCAAAGGATTCTTGGTAGGTGCATTTGTTTCCCAAAACTGGATGTTTGAAACTCGATAGTTTCTTTTGTTGATAAGCGCGAAGGAATGTATGCAGTCCTTCTTTGGTTAAAGACACAGCACCACTGAGCGGTTCGGTGGTAAAGTCAGTTAGGGTTAGCGATCGCTTGTTAATCAGCGACAAAACTACAGCATCCACTATTAAAGGACGAAATTCTTCCATCAAATCCAAGGCTAGGGAAGGTCTACCATAACGCTCGACGTGTAAGTATCCTAGATAGGGATCGAAGCCAACAATATTTAAAGCACTTTGTACATCATGGCGTAGTAACGAATACCCAAAACTCAGTAGGGCATTAACTGGATCGGTTGGTGGGCGGCGGCGTCTGGCTTCAAAGCGAAATTCTGAGGTTTTGATTAGCTGTTGAAAACAACCAAAATAGGCTGCACTACCAGCACCTTCTAAGCCTCTGAGAGAATCAATACTGCTAGTTTTTTCAATTGGTGCGATCGCGTTTTCCAATCGAGTGATGTTATTATTCAGGTCAGTATCAGGATGTTCTCGCTGAGTGCGAAGTAAGCTATGGCGGTAATTTTTCAATTTACCCCGGACAAATCCTCTGACTAAATGGATTGCTGGTTCTGATTCTCCCACAGCTTGCCATTGGGCTTTCCGAACAAAGATATTTTTAGTAGCTTCTGGTTCTAAACGTCCTAAATATCGTCCGTTTTGAGTGAGAAATGTCAAACAAATGTGACGTTCTAAAAGTTCATTGACGACGGCGGGAGAAATAGTAGCCCGTCCTAGTACTACAATTCCCTCTATTTTAATTAAAGGGATATCCAGGATTGTTTTTTGTTCAGCTTTGACGGTGAGACGTTCGTCAACTTTACCGATAAAAGCATCGGCTTGTGTTACGTAAACTGTTCCCATTTTTGATGATTCCTAGTAATAATTGGGGATTGGGAAATAGATTTATTGGGTATAATTAAATATGGGTTAGCAAGGGTTGTTGGTGTAGATAATTGGTCTTTTAAGACGCGATGAATCGCGTCTCTACAATGATGGTTTGGTTGCTCATTCTGAACTGTATTAGGGTATGATTTAATTTACTTCTTGATAACTTTTGACTTTATCGGTTGCTTTGGGCAAACATTGCGAATAAAGGCTGCATCCTTGGCAGCGTTTGCTGTAAACTGGTTTTGGCATTGCTCCTGTTTCTAGGAGATTTGTGACAGATTGAATAGTTGCGATCGCACTTTGCCGTAACTCTGCATTAATCTCTACTAATTGCCGTTGATGGGAGTGGGCATAATAGATATATCCAGTAGTAACAGGTTGTCCTGTCATCTCTTCTAAACATAAGGCTTGGGCACAAACTTGCAACTCATCGTTATCCCATTCGCCTTTGCGTCCTCGTTTGTATTCTACTGGATAAACTTGGCCAGATTCGGCTTCAATCAAATCAGATTTGCCGATGAGTTTGTATTGCTCAGACTTTAGCCAAATTGCTCTAATTTGCCAAGTTTCTCCTCGCTGTATATCGCTTGTGGTGTGGACGCGATCGTGTAAAGTTGTGCCTTCAATTGTATATTGATTATCGGTAAATTCCCCGGCACAAAACATCCGCCAACAGCGATGCGGACAATAGGCATATTGATTCAATGCCGCAATTGAAATATATTCTAATGAAGGGGATAGGTGAGAGGTTACAGGGAACAGAAAATTATTCATATTTTTATTCATCGCATTTCTAATGAAGGGGATAGGTGAGAGGTTACAGGGGACAGAAAATTATTCATATTTTTATTCATTGCGTATTGATTAGTCGATTACGAAGAGTAGTAAGCATTTTGCTGATTTCTGTAATCAAAAATAAAGTAGAGTTTGCTTGTGATTGAGGTATATAATTCAACCTTACAGTCAGCATTAAAAAAGTTTCTGTTTCCATTAACGAGCCTTTAGCGATCGCTAAAAAGTTTGCATAATCTTTTTTTGTTCCTCGTGCATGGCCCTCAGCTATATTTGCTGGTACTGATACTGCTGCTCTGGTGATTTGCGAAGTCAATCGATAAGTTTCTGTTGCTGGAAATTTGGCAGTTAATTGATATATCTGCACTACCATATCCATTGATTTTTGCCAAACAATCAAATCTCGATGTGACTCTATTTTCATAGGTGATAGGAAAGAGGTGATAGGAGACAGGTTACAGATTAAGATAAGTTCTATTTGATACATTATTTATAGCCTATCCCCTATCCCCTGTCCCCTGTAACCTACGTGCCATCCCCATACCCATTGTTGTTTTGCGACCAATTCCTGCATACAAAGCAAAGTCAGCTAAAGCGTTAATTTGCTTAATTTGTATTGGTTCAACTGCCCCTAAAATTTTATAAGTAACTTCGCCAAGAATGCCGATAAATTTGCTGCGAGAGTCAGCTAATATTTCTGTGTGAATATTGACAAAAGAAGGAAATATTGACTCGATCGCAATCTGAGATAATTCTATGCCACTGTACTTATTCCACCGCGAAAGTAGGGAATTGAAAACAGATTCTCTGGTAGGAAGAGTAGTATCATACTGTCCTTGACGGAAGGCGGTGGGTGTGGAAAAGGTAAGGTTAATGGAAGAATTGCGATCGCTAGCTTCTTCGTATAATTGAGCATAAGTATTGGCATTTGCCCAAGGTTGAATAGATTGGGGTGTGCCTTGAATGCTGGTAATATACAAGTCAGCCGGGCCAAGATGCCAAGGGCGATTGGGATTAAGATTTAGCCAGAGTTGGGTAAGTTTGCCAAATAGAGTGTCATCTAATAAAGAGATGCGCCACCAACAAGGAGTTCCGGCGGGAATGGGTTGTTGATGTGAATATTGCAATTTAGATCCCCCTTTACCACCCTTTAAAAGGGGGGAATTAATTTGTAAGGGGGAGAGGGTGAAAGCTTTATCAGCAGTGGAATCGTGCAAGCGATCGCCTAATGTGCTATCTACAGAACTGACAAGGGTTAAAAATAGGGCGTGGAGATGTCTACCTGTGAGATATTGTGGTGGGATGGGCGATTGGGGTAGCAAATTCAACACTAAACTATGAGGCATACTTTCTCTTTTTGGTTGTAGACTGAGTGATTCTTGACTCTACAGTGAACTCAGGGATTTCCTGGAGTTCCGCATCACTCAAACTATACTGTTCGCAAACGAGGCTTAGGCGATTTCCTGGGGTTTTGACAGCGTTAACCGAATGGGTTAAATCACCTTGAAAGTAAACTAAAGTATTAAACTGGGGCTTAATTTGCCCAAGTTGGCGTTTGTGCGATCGCAATACCAGTTCTCCCCCTTCCATATCCGTAGGTACGCGCACATAAAGCACACTGACAACCGCAGGCGGTTCAATGGTTTTGGAGTAGGAACGTAAAGAGCGATCGATATGCGGATCGACGCGGGAGCCTTCTTTGAGTTGTAAAGGATTGAGGTAAAAAGCATTACAACTTGATTGGAGAGCCAAATCTAGGTAAGGCTTGAAGTAGGGAAACTGCTGTTCTACCTTTGCTAATCCAGAACGCTGAAATACTACGGAAAATCCTTTAGTGGCGACAAAATCGCGGTTGAGGTTGTTGATAGCAAAGTAAGGACAAGCTTGGATTTCTCCCCACAAGTTGTTTAGGTAATCGCTGGGGAAGGTGTTGGTTTGTTGTTGATAGTGTTTCACTGGGAATGTGAGAAAATATACTTATAAATCGATGTTTTACAAATTCTCGCACCATTGGTGTGAGAATTTAATTATTTATCCTGCAATAAAGACTTCATCATCTGGAAGACGTAATTGTTTAAACTTCATTGCCATTGTTAAAATTCCTGACAACCCTGTAAAAAATCTATATTCTTTCTCCATATCATTACAATCAATGATTATTGGATAAGAAATAATTCCTTGTTTTTTTAATTGAAAAATAACAGCAGCATTTGTTCTTGGACAAATAATTACTCCTGGCAAAAGATGTCTATTCAAAGCTTGTATTAGAGGTGTGGGTCGTATTGCTCCTCCAGCACTGCGGATAATTTGACAATTTTTAAAAGCTGTTAGTTTGTTCAGTTCTGTACTGATAAATTCTTGCCAGTTATCAGTATAACGCAAGCGAAAACTCAATTGATAAGTTTCAGTAGCACGACTGGTGACTTCAATATAATCACCATTTTGGACAAATTCGTAATAGCGTAATAAATGAAAAGGATCTAGTCTTGTTTCCTCCGATTCATCTAGAATAAAACCATGAGGGTCACGAATGGAAAGACTTTCAAACAGACTAGAGCGAAAACTAAATAAAGGTGCATAGCTTGTACTAAAAACTTCAGCAAATTCTTTTAACTCAGCTAGCGCCTCTTCATCTTTTTGAAATAAATCTACGTATTCGTCTAAAGTTGTACGTCCAGTTTGTAAGTCATCCCAATCTTCAGGAAATTTAGCCTTGATAAAGGTTCTGACAAAAGCCTGGCCACCTTTGATATATTTCCAATCTTTTTTGATTTCTTTGGGAGTTTTTTTCGCAATAGTTTCAGCGCCTCGTAAAAGTTTCATTCTATAGCGATAATCATCCCAAGTTCTGTTTCCGTCAAAAATAGATTTTAGAGTATTGAATAACTTCAAAATCAATTTTTCTTCAGCTAAACCTTCAAGCATTTCTTCCAATTCCAACAAGGGGCGGGCAATTTCTAGAAATACTTCTGAACGCCAGTAAGCTTTTAAAAAAGGCTTGTCTAAACAGGGAAGTGTTTCAAGTAAGTCTTTTAGCGCTGTACGTCCCCCATTAGTATCTAGAGAGGTTAAACCTTCTTCCCAAGCGTTAGCAGGTAAGTAAGCAATAGCTTCTGAATCAATATTAGTTTCAGATTTACCCAAAACACGCCCTACTCTACCAATTCTCTGCCAAAATGCGGCGCGATCGCGTGCTGAAAAAATCAACCAATCTAAATTTTGCCGTTTCGGTTCAGGATGTCTTTCAAAGTTAAATCCTACATCTACGGTGCTAGTAGCCAAAATGATTTGACACTGCATAGCCCTTTGTCTATCTTTTTTAGGTGCAGGGCCTGTAATGCGTACGATGTCATCACCAAGTCCTTGCTGTCGTAGTAAATCTGATAAACGATTAATATTATCAAGAGAGTCAAGAATTACAGCACCATTTTCATCAGGTCTTTCTCGAAAACGTTGGATAACTTCTGCTGCTAACTCTGTTAACCACTCTTCCTTACTATCTGGTTTTGGTCTTAATTCCAGATTAACTGCTGTTTGTGACGGTAAAAGATTAGTATTACCTGCTTCTCCATCAATTCTTGCTATCTTCACACCAGCCTGTTTTAAATTCTGCAATGCTAATTCACAAGCTGGTTCTGGTGTTGCTGTTAGCAATACTACTTTGCGTCCGTTTTCAAAAAAGCGAAAAATCTGAGAATAAGCGAGATAAAATAACATTCCTACTAGCTGTTTAGCATCGTAGAGGTGAAATTCATCAAAAATGACTGTCGAAAATTTGATGTAAAAACTACTTGCGATATTACCTCTATCTAAGTTGTTATATGCAAAGAAAGTTGCATAATAAAAGATATCAGGATTTGTGACTAAAATGATGGGTGTATTAGCCCCAACATCAGGAAAAACTGTAGCTGGATTCCGTAATACGTTATACAGCTTTTCCCCTGAACGACTGCCTACTTTATCGTCAGGCCAGCTTTTAATATCTTTCGCGGAAGCTGCTTTGACAACATGAGGTAAATTAGCCTCCCTAACAAACTTTTTTGCTGCTTCTGTTTGCTGTTCAATCAAAGCATTAGTTGGAGCAATGTAAACAGCACTTTTATTTGGCTGATGTTTTAATACTGTTAGTCCTGCATTGGTTTTACCTGTGCCTGTTGGTGCTAAATCAAGGATAATATCTGCATCCTTAGATTGTTTAAATACATCTACTTGATGTTGCAGTCCATTCCCCATAAAAGATAGTTCATCTGGCAAAGATGCACAAGCTGAAATACTGCGCGGTTCTAATCTGATAACTAATCTTTGATTACTCATTGGTACTTTCTCTACCGCAAAAATTTAACCCTGCTGGTACAACCATTTCTCCAACTTTCCAAGCAGCACCCCGAAAACGAAGATTTTTAATGATGGGTGCAGGAGGAATAGAAATTAAATCGAATGCTAAAGCCTCTATTTGCTGTGGTAAATCGGCAGCATTTAGATAATGTTGGCTTTGATATTCACCTTCTGGTAGTAGAGTCACAGGAAATTCATTAAGTATATTCACCTTGACTTTACTCATGAATTTACCAAGGCGAATATAATTTGGTAATTGGTAATTTCCAAATACCAAAGTTTGAAATTTATTTCTGCGTTCAATCATCCGCAGTCTTCCAGTTTGCGGAAAATTACTTGGTCTAAATGAACTTGGTTTTTTACCTTGGCGTTGTAATGGTAAATCTTCCCGCGCCGTAGCAACACGGTTATTAGTCATTGCATACCAGTAGGAATCAGAAAGAGCATTGAAACGTTCAAATCTGAATGTAACTCTACCTACTGGTGAAGCTGGTAATATATAAAAATCCTGTGCTATTGGTTGGAAATCTTCTTTGTAGGTTGGTCGTCCTGTAGCCTGACCTTGGAGGCGATAGGGGGAATTTACCTTACCTAAAGCATAGGTAAGAGCATAATTCCCAATTACCCCCTCAGTGTAATAGGTATCAGACAACTCCCTAGAGGCAAAAAAGACTGGTTCAAGACAATATAATTCAACAAGTTTTGCCTGCTGAAAAGGAATTGTTGACATAACCTAAATCTCTACTTCAACTGGTGTATTCTTGCCTTTCGCCTTAGCCTTTTTCTTTTCAGGTGCAACCTGACGGAAGGATTCATAGGATTGCGTTAAACGCTTGAGAAAATTATCACGTTCAGCTTCTGACCAATTAGTTTCTACATCAGTCACTAAATTTGCTAATTCTTCTTCAGATAGCTGCACAGAAACTCCTCTCTTATTTTTCCAATTAGCAATTACTTGTTTGCTTGCTGTAATTAATTGATTAATATTCAAAGGATGTTCTAAAGGCTTACCTAAGACATCATAAGTAGCTTGTACAAGTTCCAGAGAACTAGGAAGTTCGGTAATACTACCAAATACGCCTAATATTTGGTTTTCCATGCGTCCAACACGACTAGAAACTGCACCGTAACGACTTGTAAAAAGAATGTTACCAATGATATAGCGCAGTTCATCCGCAGTTACATCTTTTAGTGTGACGACATCCAGAAAATGAACTCCTGGTTTAATGTATTCGCTGGTATTTAAAGCTGTTGAGGCGTTACCTTTTTCATCGCGCATTGTACCAGTTTCGTAGATGGCGTTTATGGTGCGATCGCCTACAACATCACTAGCAGGTAAAATACTAAAAGCGTCTTCAGTCCAAATCCGACTTTTTTGAGCGCCACCCCCACCAGCTGCGAAGCCGTAGAGGAAACAATCTACACACATTTCACAAGGTGCATTAGTATTTAAAGAACAAAGAGAGCCATCTTTAGGGTTGGTGTATAAAAGCTCATGCGCTCTTAAATGTTCTCGTCCATAGCGTCTTTCTGGTGCTACTTGTTTACGCTTAGTCATTACCAAGCGTTGAATTATAGTTTTTTGATTTTCACCTTCTAAACCAGCTTGGACAAACTCGCTACACATTGGTTCACCTGAACCTTCTGTGCGAAAGATAGTTTCAGAATGGGTTGTTCTTAAAACAACTAAAGTAATAAAACGTCCTTTGGGGAAGTTCTCATAACTTGTTGCTAGAACTGAAGAAAGCTTTTGAATTGACATGAGAAACTCCTAATTAATTACACAGTTGTATTTGTTTCGACTGAATCATCTTGAGGCTGAGTTTTTAGTTGCTTACGCGCTTCTTCAAGAAAAAACAAATAAGCAGCTTCTAACGTTTTTTGGTCAGATAGAAACTTTTCAGGACGTGCTGAATAAACCTCCTCATATAACTTTCGCAAAACTTCGTAATAATGCTTTATTTGCTCCAACTTTGTTACACCTACTCCATAGTCTCGAATACGTTTTAAGCGAGTGTAATATTGCTGCACCAAAGCGGCGAAAATTAGCTCTAAATCTAAATGAGGTTTTTGAGTACGAATAGCAGCAGAAAAAGCTGTGAAAGGTTCTGCTTGAGCAGTTCTATTGAAAGAACTGCCCTTGAGGTTTGCTTCTGCTGCAATTTGAGCAGCTTCTTTGAGATATTTAGTTAATAACGAATTTTCATCCGACATAAAGCTCTCCAGTAAAGTATTTAATGGCTCACAAATCCGGCTCCAAATAACACTCAAGTTTGGTTCGTCTTGTTCTCGCAGAGTCCAACGTAACAAGACATAATAAAGTTCAATTGGTCTGACACAAGCACGAGCCAAATCATATAAACAATCATCAGCTTTCTGAATACTTGCAACAGATGTTGCTAGTTTGCCAATGCAACGTAGTCGCTCAAGAATTTTTTCTGCATCTTGGCGTTGCTGATATTGTCCATTTCCCAATAAAGTTTGCAGTGCAGAAGGAATTCCCTCTATTCGTCCGTAAATATTACTAGATAACTCAACTTCTAGATTGCTACTCAATGTAAAAGGAAAGCCAATATCTAAAGATAAGGAAATTTCTAAAGCAAGTCTCAGTGACTTTAGTAAAGCTAAAGAATTATTAACATCTCCCCAAAGTAAAGGAATAATGACAGATGTATGAACAAAATCAGGACGTTTTGGCAATGCTAAACCAACTACTTTGTTAGCTTTAAATTCAAGCTGGTTATCTTTATATAATTTCAATTCATCAATAGTGACAGTCCCACCTTCAGCATTTGTTGCTGCAAGTTGTTTTAAAAGTCCACGCCAAATTATCAACAGTTCTGGAGCAGAACCTTTAGGTAATGCTAAGTGCAAATAAAGCGGGTCTTGTTTTTTAACAGCAGGAAAGTTTGCCCCAACTGCCATTAATTGGTAAGCTAAAGCTGCAATTGAATCTGCTTGTCTTTTTGGTTCAGCACTGATACCACCCGGTAAGCGATTAGAAAAAGCCTGTACTTTTGTACCAGGAGGCATATTATCTGAAATCAGCTCATCTATATCAGTAGAAGTAGAACCTAAAGAGCATCTTTGTCTGGGATTTGCTTCTACATAAGCATTTAAATCATTGGCTCCATTTAACCGAATAGCAAAAGGTAAATTGACCATTCGGCTAACGGCTGCAATCATTTCTTCAGATACTTCTGTTTCTTCAGATATTTGTGTACTTTCCTTTCTTAGTTGGAAAGATTCTTGTAGAGCTTCTTTAATACCCTCAATTCCTTTAACAGCAGCCTTAGCAGCAAATAAAGGCCGCCCATATTGACCATTAAACGGCTCAATTGCAGTGCGCTGAAGTTCAGATATACCAGTATGATGAGCGATTTTATCCCAAACTTCTTTAGGGCTTAATCCAGCTTCTCTATAACTGAGGTAAGCTGCCTTTAAACCTTCAGATATGGCAAATTCTTCTGCACTGCTTACAGGTAATAACTGAAGTTCAGCCGCTTTTATTAGTGTATCTGCACCAGCCGCTTCACCCCACTTAGTTACATCTTTAGCAATCTTGTCTGATTTATATCCAGCTTTTTTCCTTTCTAAAAGAGCCTCAACATTTACCAAAACTTCCTCAATATTTTGTTGGATGGCTTGATGAGTAACTTTAATACCATCCTTCGTAGGTCTGACAAGTCTTTCGATATTATTGCCAAAAACTTGGTCAATTTTACTTTGCCAAACAGCAGCTATTTCTTTTGTAAAATCTACATTTGCTAAAGCTTCTCCTTCAAAAAGTTCGCCATCAGGGAAAATTGCTAAAGGATTTAATCCATACTTTTGTAAAACCTCTTCGCAAGCACCCAGCAATAGGGCTGTAATATAGCCTTTGTCTTCAGAAATGCTGATTTTAAAAAGGTTACAGCTTCGCCCAAAAGCAACGGTTAATTCTTTTTCCAGTTTGCGAAAACGTTGTGCATCTGGAATTCCTAAATCAAATAAGTCCGCAGCTGTAAGCATCGCCGCCCAACGTTCAATATTTGGGTCTTCTGGTAAAAATCTTGCTCCATCGCTGACGTTATGACCTGAATGGCGTTCAATTAGCTTTCTGACTAACTCCAAATCATCTTCTGAGACAACAAAGCTAAGTACACAAGCCTTTTCAAGTTGTTCTCGTAAAAATTCCTGATTTCTAGCCAGGGTTTTTACTTTTCTTTCTTGAGGGTCTAATTTATTCAGGTCATGTACAGCAGTTGCAGCTAGTAGCAAAGGTCTTTTATCTTCTGGGACTTCTGCTATTCGGCTGACTGTCAAAATGAACTGACACGCCGAATCTAGGTGTTCTGCAAGGGTTGTACCCGTTCTCACACCAGTTTGATGACGATGTGCATGGTTTTCGTAAAGCTGGGGGCGAATTTCACTGAAATAAATCTCCTCCAAGGTTTTGGGAGGAGCATTTAAAAGCCGACTGCGCTTAATCATATTGAAAGATATAGATTTAATACCAAACTTAGTCTCACAAAGTGGTCAACAAACACCATAGTCTGTCTTAATTTATTGCGCCACTAGTACGAGTTTTTACTGAATGAATTTTCAAGCCCTATTTTCAGGTGGGCGAATTCTGACTTTATCTAATTCAGCAGTTACAATTGCACCAGAGAATAATTCGTCTCCGTAAAGCTGAAGTACCTGCAAACAAACTATTGATTGTTCTTTGGTTGAGAGATTAACTAAACGCAAGATACCACAGTGAGGATTTCCCCGCAGAATTGCTAACTCTCCAAAATCTTTATCAAGGGTGACTAAAATCCTACCTTCACGATAGGCGGTTGCTAAAATTTCCTCGTCACCTGGATCTTTTGGCCAATCTCCAGACCAAACTACATCATACCCAACCGTTTGTAAATCGTTACGCACCCTAGCATTAATGCAAGTATCTAGTAGTATCTTCACCTTGGGGACTCTATGAATAAAGGTTCAACTCGTTCATGACCAACTAACCTTCGTGCATAGACTAAACAGGCTTGTACATCTTCCCGTTCTAACCAGGGATAAGCTTCTAGCAAAGTTTCAATAGTATCTCCTACTGCTAACATTCCTAAAATATGTTCAACAGCTAGGCGACGACCTCGAATGATCGGTTTACCGCCAAAGATTTGGGGGTTAAATGTGATTCTTTCTAGTAATGTTTGTTCGTTCATGGTTTATACGATGACATCTAATACAAGGTTTACCGAAACAAATATTGGAGTCAAGGGAAATTCTGGACAGCAAACGATCATCGGTCATGGTCGAAGCTTATTGCGCTTAATCATATAATGCTAAATGCTACCTAGATTTAGTTCTCAAAGTCGTTATAACTTATGACTTCGCCTTCGTCGTTAGTTACGGGTTGACATTTCATATCTGCGATTACCCTCCTCAATCGAAGGATTTCGCATTGATACTTGTCAATCAGAACCAGACATTCAGCAATCTTGTGAGCGATATATTCCACTGAGTAGTTCATGACCTATGACCTCTTGCAGGTTGAACGAAATCTACCTGCTCTTAGTATAGGCATATTATTTGTCTAGTGTCATATAAACATTGATGTTATTTTCCCGAACCTCTAGTTTGGGGTCATATTGGGTTATATTTATTTGTGACCCCAAATATCTTCACAATCCCTATCAGGGATTGAAAATAGTGACATATATACATAGGGGTCAGTTTCTTTTTGCAAACAAATCCCTATCAGGGTTGGTCAGCCAGAGTTGCTCTCTGGCTTTTTTAATGTCTTCTTTGATAACCCCATTGCTAGAGCATCAAAGTAATGTGGTTACACTTTCCCTTCATGAACATAATTATTTCTAGATGTCCATGCACTTGAGGTTAATATCCTGATTTACAATTACAAATAGAAGTATGGCACAAGTAAAATAAAAGTGCAAGTACATTTTGTAAATGCCGAGAAAAAAAGAAACGATTACACTGTCAATTCCGCCAGGAACTAAGGAACAACTAGAAGCGATCGCTCGCCAACTCAATATCACTTGGGGCAAAGAACCCAGTATTTCGGGCTTAATAGTGGCGATCGCACAACAATCTGTAGAGGTCGGAAAGCCTTTTACGCTTGACTCTAACCAAGTTAATGCCTTACAGCAGGCAATAAAAGCTTTGAATGATGCAGGTCATATAGGAGAAGCGCAAACTGTACTTGCACTTTTACTGGAACGGGGCAATCTCGAAGCACCTCTTCGTCAATTGCTGATGAAACAACTTAGTCAACCTATCCAAGAATGGCGAAATACGATAGAAGAACTAAGTAAAGCCAAACAGCCTTTCTACATTCTCTATTCCAACTCTCAAGGTCACGAGCTAGATTACAAAGTTCGTCACGCTGAGGTGCGCTTCTTTGAGAAACGCTTCTATCTCATGATTTGGTGCGAAGAGACAGCAGACGTAGAAAACGATATTCCAGAATTACCCGAACTTTGGCACAATCGTTGCTTAAGCTTTGAGCGAATTAAGTCTGTTGTCCCTACTAGTGGTGATTGGCGGGGTGAACTTGATTATCTAAAAGTGCAATTACACTTTCGAGGCTGGCTAGCTAAAGCCTATCAACCGAAAGAAGATGATATTGAGGATGACATGATTAATGATGTGCGTCAGGTGGTGCGCCGAGTAGCTAACCCCTTCTGGTTGATTCGAGAAGTATCACGGTATTGGGAAGATTGCGTGATTGTATCACCTGAGAGTCTGCGCGATCGCCTTAAACAAAAACTCCTCACCCTCTGCCAGTTATACGATATCGAAACCAGGTCTTAACTCTTTCCCTCTCCGAGTCGGCTACGGTGTACAGACAAGTCCAAGTAAACTACTAACAGAAGGAGTTGTAGGGAGTAAGAGGTGGTGGAAAATCCAATAAGAGTTCACGCTCAACTGATTCAGGGACGGGATAATCCTGAATTGCCTGCAACTGTTGCCTTTTCGGACGAGCAACTGCAATGTTTTGAGGTGATCGCAGTTCAGGCGATGAAAGTCGGCGCACAGGATTATCATAGACTTTTCCTAAAGTCATAAAATAGAGGGTATGGTAAAATCCTTACATGGATGAGGATTTTAGCGCTATTTCAAAAATAGTAATCTCTCTATGATAACCTGCGGAATGTGGGCTTGAACTCTATCCGCTCAATTAATTCACGATGTCTCAGCAACAGCGCACCCTCTTAATTGTCGATGATTCCCCAGAAGATCGAGAGCTATATCGGCGGTATTTGTTGCGCGATCGCGAATATTCTTACACTTTCCTAGAAGGAACCCTGGGACAGCAAGGGCTAGAACTTTGCCAGCAACACCAACCAGATGCCATTTTACTTGATTATCGACTGCCTGACATAGACGGACTGGAATTTCTGGCTAAATTGCAAACCTCAACCCAACAGCAGTGCCTACCTGTGATTGTTGTCACAGGGCAGGGCAATGAGGCAATCGCAGTTCAGGCGATGAAAGCCGGCGCACAAGATTATATTGTCAAAGAGCAAATTACCGCACAAGGACTACAAATAGCAATCAATGGGGCAATTGAAACAGTGCGGCTACGCACCCAACTGCAACAGCGTATTGAACGAGAGCGCGTAGTCGCGCAAATTACCCAGCAAATTCACTTATCTCTGAATCTGGATGAAATTCTTCAGGCAACTGTAGCCGAGGTGCGGCAGTTTCTTCACACAGATCGCGTCCTGGTTTTTCGGTTAAATCCTGGTGGGGATGGGACAGTAGTGGCAGAATCAGTTGGGACAGAGTGGCGATCGCTTCTTTCTTCTACTATCCAAGATCCCTTCCTAGCTGAGACCTACATCACCTCCAATCGACCGCAACTTGTCAGCTACGATCCCGCCTTTATCAAGAATTATATCGAAGGCTATTATCAGGGGCAAGTAACGGCAGTATCGGACATTCATGACAGCAGTATTGACCCATGCCACGGTGAATTGTTGGCACAGTTTCAAGTCAAAGCTCATCTGGTTGTACCAATTCTGCAAGACAACCAGTTTTGGGGATTGCTAATTGCTCATCATTGTACCTCCCCGCGATTTTGGCAGCCCTTAGAAATTGACTTGCTTAAAGAGTTGGCAACTCAGATGAGTATCGCCTTGCGACAGGCAGAACTGTATCAGCAGGCACAGCGTGAGCTAAAGGAACGCCAACAGGTAGAAGCAGAACTGCGCCAAAGCGAAGAACATCTGCGATTGGCACTCTCAGCCTCTCGGATGGGAACGTGGAACTGGAACATCCAAACGGGAAAAATTACCTGGTCGGATAACCTGGAAGCCTTATTTGGGCTGCAACCAGGAGAGTTTGACGGCTCATTTGAAATGTTTGTGGCGCGGTTGCACCAAGACGATCGCGATCGCGTTCTAGCAGTCGTCGATCATGCCATCGCCACTGGAGAAGACTATGACATTGAATTTCGGGTAGTATATCCCAATGGTAAGATTCGGTGGGCACTGAGCCAGGGCAAGGTATTCTACGACCAACACGGGCAACCGATTCAGATGGCGGGTATCGATCTCGATATCACCGAACGCAAACAGTCAGCCGAAACTCTGCGCGAGAGTGAGGAACGTTTTCGGCAGCTTGCAGAAAATATTGATGCGGTGTTCTGGATCAAAGAGGTACAGGAAAATCGGGTCAGCTATGTTAGTCCTGCATATAAACGCCTGTGGGGATTGAACCCAGAGGAATTGTATCAAGGACAACAAGCATGGGTCGATCATATCCACCCAGAAGATCGAGAAGCGACAGACAGAGCGTTTCATGAAAAAGCTGTCGCAGGTAAATTCGATGAGGAATACCGAATTATTTTAGCCGATGGTAGTATTCGCTGGGTTCACGATCGCTGCTTTCCCCTTCGAGATGAAACAGGAGAGATTTATCGGTTTGCAGGCATTGCCGAAGACATCAGCGAACAGCAAGCTGCGCTACGCGAACGCAAACAGGCAGAGCAAGCCTTGCGAGACAGTGAAGAACGCCTGCAAATGGCACTGGAAGGTTCTGGTGGCGGTCTCTGGGATTGGAATATTGTTACCAATGAAGATTATTTAAGTTCCCAATGGCTGGAAATGTTGGGATATGAGCAAGGAGATTTACCTGGGGACTTTAGCGCTTGGGAGCGACTGATTCATCCTGACGATAAAGTTTGGGTGATGGAACGGTTGAATGCTCATCTTCACGACGATTCGGTGTCTTACAAATTTGAATATCGAATGTTAACCAAGTCTGGGGAGTGGAAATGGATAGCCAACCACGGAAAGGTAGTTTCGCGGGATCGACAGGGCAATCCACTCCGTCTTTCAGGCATCCATCATGATATCAGCGATCACAAACAGGCAGAACTTGCTCTGCGAAAGAGCGAAGAACGCTTCCGCACTTCAGTTGAAAATATGCTGGACTGCTTTGGGGTATACCGTGCTGTACGGAATGATCGGGGACAGATTGTCGATTTTGTAACTGAATATGTCAATAGCGCGGCTTGTTTCAACAATCAAATGACTTATGAGCAGCAGATTGGGCATGGGTTGTGTGAATTACTACCAGGGCATCATGAAAGTGGATTGTTTAATGAATACTGCCAGGTAGTAGAAACAGGACAGCCGCTCATTAAAGACAGCCTACTTTATGAGGATGATTACGGGCAACAACGCTTAGTTCGAGCCTTTGATATCCGCGTGGCTAAATTTGGAGACGGATTTGTTGCTACTTGGCGAGATATCACCACTCGCCAACAAACCGAAGAAGCCTTGCGCCAGAGTGAAGAATTTAAAAACCGCATTTTAGACAGCAGTTCTGACTGCATCAAGGTATTAAGTCTTGATGGACGGCTGCTGTACATGAATACAGGTGGACTGTGTTTGATGGAAATTGATGACTTAAATGCCCATCTCAATAATGAATGGCTCTGTTTCTGGGAAGGCAGTTCTCGGCAACAGGCAGAGGAGGCACTTACTGCCACTAAAACAGGCAAAGTCAGCATTTTTAGCGGATACTGCCCAACTGTAAAAGGCACTCCGAAATGGTGGGAAGTGGTCATTAGCCCGATTTTAGATGCCTCCGGGCAGCTGGAACGAATCTTATTGATTTCACGAGACATTACCGATCGCAAAAAGATAGAACTCCTGTTGCAGGAGAGCGAAGCCCGGTTAAAATTGGCGTACAAAGCGACGCAATCGGGATTATGGGACTGGGACATTATCCACAATAGCGCTCATGTATCTGAAGAGTACGTCAATCTGTTTGGGCTTGATCCAAGCATAAAGGAAATCACATATCAACTGTGGTTAAGTCTCCTGCACCCAGACGATCGCACCTCAGCCGATGAAGGGGTGAGTCGCACCATCCAGCAACAGGAAGAGTACTATGAAGATGACTTCCGCACTATACATCCTGATGGTATTCGCTGGTTAGCGGCTAGAGGTCAGGTTTTCTATGATGCTGCGGGCAATGCGGTGCGGATGGTAGGTAATGTCCAGGATATCACCGATCGCAAACAAGCTGAAATCCAACGCGATCGCCTATTTCAGCTAGAGCAAGCAGCCAGAGCCGAAGCCGAACGCGCTAATCGGATCAAAGATGAATTTTTGGCCGTTCTCTCTCATGAATTGCGATCGCCTCTCAACCCAATTCTCGGCTGGACAAAACTGCTGCAAACCCGTAAATTTAGTGAAACCAAAACAGCTGAAGCTTTAGCCACCATTGAACGCAATGCCAAACTGCAAACTCAACTGATTGATGACTTGCTGGATGTTGCCAAGATTCTGCGCGGCAAACTCACCATAGATGCTGTACCTGTGAATCTGGCATTTATTATTGAATCTGCGATCGACACGGTAACTACAGCAGCCATTGCCAAATCAATTTCGTTGCATCCGGTGCTGCCAAATATTGGGCAAGTCTCTGGAGATTCCAACCGCTTGCAACAGATCGTTTGGAATTTACTTTCCAACGCTATCAAGTTTACCCCCAAGGGAGGACGGGTTGAAATCCGATTAGAGCAAGTAGATGAGCAGGCACAGATTATCGTCCGTGACACTGGTAAAGGCATTAACCTTGAGTTTCTCCCGTATATTTTTGAGTCATTCCGTCAAGAAGATGTTTCAATTACTCGCAAGTATGGCGGGTTAGGATTGGGATTAGCGATCGTCCGGCAGTTGGTTGAGGCTCACGGCGGCACCATCATGGCTGACAGTCCGGGTGTTGGCTTGGGAGCTACCTTTACAGTCCAGTTGCCACTACTGAATCTTCAACCAGAAATCAAGCAGATAGATGAGTTACCACAACCAGGACTTGAACTCACGGGAATTCGAGTTCTGACAGTGGATGATGATCCCGATGCCCGTGAGCTATTAACAGTATTGCTTACTGAATACGGAGCTACAGTCTTGACTGTTGCTTCTGCGGCAGAAGTGTTAGCAAACCTGGAGTCCTTTCAACCGGATGTGTTAGTCAGTGATATTGGGATGCCTGAAGTCGATGGTTATTCCTTGATTCAACAGATCCGAACTTTAACCCCCGAAAAAGGCGGACAAATTCCCGCGATCGCTTTGACTGCTTATGCCAGAGTTGATGATTACCAGCGAGCCATAACCAGTGGCTATCAACGCCACGTTACCAAGCCCCTCGATCCAGAAGAGTTAGTGCAAGCTGTGGTGGCACTCGCACAGATCAAGATGGGGCAGGGGAGCAGGGGAGCAGGGGAGAAGGGGAGAATAAGAAATGACAAATGACAAATGACCAATGACAAATGACAAATGACCAATGACAAATGACAAATGACAAATGACAAATGACCAATGACAAATGACCAATGACAAATGACAAATGACAAATCATCATAATCCCACTTACTTTTTCGAATTGCTCCCGATCAAGATTGGCAAATCGGAATCATCACAATGAATGTGGCTCCCTGTCCTGGTTCGGAAACACAATGTAATGTGCCTTTGTGTTTTTCAGCCACAATTTGATAACTAATAGAAAGTCCCATTCCTGTACCTTTGCCGACAGCTTTTGTCGTAAAGAATGGATCAAATAATTTTTGCTTGATATGAGCAGGAATTCCGGGGCCATTATCTGCAATTTTAATGACAACTTGTTTGCTTTCTACCAGGCAAGTGCTAATCGTAATGGTAGGAGTTAAGGTTTTGTCTTGAGCGTTTGCTTCTTCTAGGGCATCAATAGCATTGCTCAAAAGATTCATAAACACTTGATTGAGTTGTCCGGCATAGCATTCGACTAACGGTAACTCTCCATAAGCTTTGACAATCTCAATGCCAAGAGAATCAGGTTTCGCTTTCAGTCGATGTTGCAGAATCATCAGTGTGCTATCAATGCCCTCATGAATATTGACTTCTTTCATCTCGGCTTCATCCATGCGCGAGAAAGTGCGTAGAGAGACAACAATTTTTTGAATGCGTTCTGCTCCAACTCGCATGGAATAAATAAGTTTGGGTAAGTCTTCTACTAAAAACTCCAAGTCCATTGCTTCGGCTTCTTCTTGAATATCAGAATGAGGAATTGGGTAATGTTTCTGATAAAGTTCTAGGAGTTTCAGAATATTTTTGGTGTATTCATTGGCGTGGCTAAGATTGCCGAAAATAAAGTTGACTGGGTTGTTGATTTCATGGGCAACGCCTGCCACCAGTTGCCCCAATCCTGACATTTTCTCGGATTGGATCATCTGGGTTTGGGTGTGCTGGAGTTGTTGCAGGATTTGCTCTAATTCTGCTGTGCGATGATTCAATTGGACTTCGGCGCGTTTGCGATCGCTAATATCAAAGCTTGTGCCAATAACCCGGTAAATCTGTCCCTCAGTATTCTTGAGTGGGTTGAAGTTGATAAACCACCAGGTTTCCTGCCCATCAAAGGTTAGGCAATGCTCATAATAAAGGGGCATTCCCGTTCTGGCGCACTCAGCAAGCCGTTGTTGGATAGTCTGGGCCTGTGCTGCCCCAAGGACTTCAGTAGGCGTTTTGCCTACGGCATCAGCACTACGAATTCCAGAGGCTCGTTCCGCAACAGCGTTCCATCCGGCGTAATGGAAGCGATCGTTATCCAACACATCCACAACAAAGATGATTATTTCGGCTCCGTTGTAAATGCTGCTCAGAAACTCCTCTTTCTCTTGAAGTGCGGCTTCCGCTTGTTTGCGTAAACGAAGCTCGTCGTAGACATCGCTAATATCAATCACCACCCCATCCCACACAATCAAGCCATCAGCTTGCAGTTCTGGTCGAGAAACACATTGAATCCATTTGATTTTGCCTGAAGGAGTCACAATTCGCCACTCGTGACTAAAAGGCGTTAACATTCGACCAGAATCAGCAACTAACTGTCCCAGAGTTGAGGAATCGTCTGGATGCGCCATGAGGTGAATGTTGTGTACCCCTGCCATCACTGCCTTTGGATCAACCTCATACAGGTCATAGCAACCAGAACTGACGTAGGGTGTCCAGAAAGAGCCATCGGTAGCCAGACAGAATTGAAACACCATGCCTGGAATATTGTCAACCACCTTCTGGAAGCGGGCTTCACTGGCACGCAATTCTACCAGTGTTTGTTGTGTCTGCTCATAAAGTCGGGCATTTTCTAGAGAAATAGCGGCTTGAGTACATAACAGGTTAAGCAGTTCGACGCGATCGCTAGTAAATGCCCCAGTCGTCAAGTTATTCTCCAAATAAAGGATACCTGCGAATCGACCCCGATGGAGAATCGGATTACACAAGATGCTTTTTGGCTGTTGGCTCAAAATGTAAGCATCACTGGCAAAGACTGGATGATTAGTGGCATCCGCCAACACCACAGGTTGTAAGGAATGTTTGACGTGATAAATCACTTTCAGAGGAATGTCGTGGCTTTCCTCCACTGGAATTTTTTGCAGAACGATGGGTTGAGTATTAACGCTGATAGTCCCTTTAATCAACAAGCGATTGTCCCGCAGCAGCATTAACACGCATTTTTCTGCCCCAGCATTTTCAATTACTATCTGAAGCAGCATCATTAGGAGTTTTTCTAATTCAATTTCACCAGAAAGAGTTTGAGAGGCTTTGAGAATGGTTGCCAAATCGAGCGATTCTGTAATATTGCTGGAGCTAGAGGTTTGAGTCGAATGAAAAGATGGGGCAAAAATTGTGTCAGATGGCTTAAGTAAAGGTTGCGGTTGTTGCACAATTGCGGTTAAAAGCTGAGGATAGCGCTGTTCCAAGCCAGTTACTTTGGCTTTCGCTCCCCAACGGGCGTAGCAGTAATATGCTTCTTGCATATATGCTTGGGCGAGTTTTTCTTTACCCCAATTGAGGTAAAATCTGCCTGCTAGTTCATTGCTTAGGGCTTCTTCTTGAATATATGCATTTGCTTTCGCGGAGGCGATCGCGCGATCGTAGTAATCCATTGCTTCATACATTCGCCCCAACACCCGATACTGCTCTGCTTCAACCAAATAAAATTTGTGTAAATGGTTTGTAGGGGCATGGTTTGCCCAATCTTTGAGTTTCTTCTGGTTGCTAACAACTTCCTGGGGCAAACTATTACATTCCTTACCTTGGGCGTTGGATAATATCGCCAGATGGGTTAATGAATCGTAAAAGTGAAACACCGGAATCATGAAACAACCGGATACACCATTCAAATATTGTTTGGCATTAACTGCCACTTTTGTTGCTTGTTCCCACTCATTGAACAAGTAACAAAGAATTAGTTTATTAATATACAGTGTTCCCATTGCATAGAGATCGTTAGCCTGCTGATGCTTGGGCAACATCATTTCTTCGTCATAAACCACACCTTTAATTTCCCAAGAACACTTACTCTGCCCCAGTAAATTTAAGACGGATTGGTAAAAGACTCTTAGGTAATTGTGAGCAACTTCCTGTTTTAATTGAGCCAATACCTGACTATAAACCTTCATCTCTGGTTCTAAGATTGACAAATCTTTGCCGAGAAAAAAGGACAGCGAACAATAATTGTAGGCACAGTCAGCAGCATATTCTAAAGTACCCATCTCCAGACCGCTATGGTATCCGTCGAGCAAAGGAGCGAGTGAATTTTGAATATGATGTTTCCAAGGTTTCACAAAAGGATAAACCATGTTAATCGTGCTGGCTTTAAATTCTCTACTCTCGAAGCGTGATAGTAGTCCCATTGCCAGTTCACCAATGCGATCGCCTAAATCTATTTCTCCAGTACCACACAAAATTACTCCATACCAAGCATAAGCCTGTGCTGATACCCCAGCATTACCATAAGCAACCGATAACCTCACCTGCTTGCACACGATTAACGGCAGCAATGCTGGAACCGCTTGATAGACTGCTGCTGTTACAGTCGCTAAAATTCGGATCACTGCCAGACCTCGGAGGTCTTTCATCTCAGGCAGTTCCAGCAAATCTTCTAAATGTTTTTCTTTTAATACATCTTGAGTCTGTTGCAAACTTTCAGTAATATCTGCGTCAGTCGGCTCCTCTGGAAACGACATTCCAAATAATTTCAAAGCAGAAAGAGCGGTTTTAATGGCTTTAGGTTGCTGACTCTGAGCGACATCAGCCAGAATTCTCACTTCATAGACTTTCACTTTGTCTAGTAATTGACGAGCATTTTGCAGTACCTCATCAACTATCTGCTCCATTTGCCCAAAGTCACCACTCAAACAGGCTACTTCTGCGGCTAAATCATGGAGAGCCAACGTTAAATCATAGCATTGCCGCCAACAACTTTCCGTGAGCAGTTGTATGCCTTTAGTAGCGTATTCAATTGCAGCCACGTAAGCAGTTGCAGATTTGGCTTTTTGTGCAGCAGTTAAATTTAGCTTCGCTAATGTCTCCCGTTCTGTTTCTAAGACAATTAAATCGGCTCCTTTATTTAATTGATTAACAATCTCGAAGATTTTTTCCTCTTTTTCCGTTTCGTTCATTACACTTAAGAGCAATCGCCCAATTTTTAAGTGCATCAGTTGTTTTTGGTTATCGGGAATGAGCGAATAAGCAGCTTGTTGGACGCGACCATGCAAAAATTTGTAGAAAACAACTACTTTATTATCTGCTTCTATCTGTTCATTCTCCTCAATCAACAACTCTGATTTTGACTGATAAAACTTGTAAATATCATTGCTGGGAATCACTAATCCTTCCTGAAGGGCTTTCCATAAGTCAGTAGCAGTTTCAGCTTGAGACTTTTCATAGACAATTGCCAGTGTTGCTAAATCAAAGGAGTTACCAATACATGCTGCGAGTTTCAGGGCATTTTGAGTGGCAACTGGCAACTTCTGCAACTGCATTGCCATTAACTCTACCACGTCATCTCTCAGAGAGAGCAATTGCACATCACTAATATCACACTGCCAATGCCCAGCTTGAGGATCAAACTCAATAGCTCCCTCTTCATGTAGCGCCTTGAGAAACTGTGTGCTGAAAAAGGGGTTTCCTTGAGTTTTTTGATAAACTAGCTGGGTTAAAGGTTGAGCGATCGCTGCTGGACATTGTAATGTATCTGTAACTAGCGAATTTAAACTTTCTTGACTCAAGGGAGCCAGTGTGATTGTATTGACTGTAGTGCCAGCTTTCTTGATTTCTTCTAACGTCAATATCAACGGATGAGCAGGCGAGACTTCATTATCACGATATGCACCAATCAATAACATGAAGCCGCTTTCTCTTTGTCCGATCAATACCTGAATCAAGTTTAGTGATGCTGAATCTGCCCACTGTAAATCATCCAAAAACATCACCAAGGGATGTGTAACTGTAGTAAATACTTGAATAAATTTTTGGAACAACAGATTAAAACGGTTCTGGGAAGCATTACCTGATAGTTCCACCACTGGGGATTGTTGCCCAATAATCTGCTCTAACTCAGGAATCACATCGATAATTACTTGGGCATTTTCCCCCAACGCCGTCAAAATCTTCCATTTCCATTGCTTTAATTGGGTGTCACTTTCGCCTAACAACTGCCCCATTAAGTCACGGAAGGCTTGTACAAAGGCACTGAGGGGAATGTTGCGGTTGAACTGGTCATACTTGCCTTTAATAAAGTAGCCTCGTTGCCGGACAATGGGTTTATGTACTTCATTCACCACTGCCGTTTTACCAATGCCGGAGAACCCCGCCACTAACATGAACTCCGATGTCCCACTGGCAACCCGCTCGAATGCTTCTAGTAGTATTTTAACTTCTTGCTCTCTGCCATAGAGTTTTTCTGCCATTACGAAGCGATCGCTTATATCTCGCTTTCCAATCGCGAAATGCTCAATTTTTCCTATTTCTTTCAGTTTTTCTATACATAGATGCAAATCATGTTTTAGTCCCAACGCAGTCTGGTAGCGGTCTTCGGCATTCTTCGCCATCAGCTTGTGAATAATTTCTCCCACAACCAAAGGGATCTCAGAGTTGACATCGCACACATTAGGAGGAAGTTTTGCAATATGACAATGCACTAATTCCATCGGGTCTTGAGCATCAAAAGGCACTTTTCCTGTCAGTAGCTCAAAGAAACTTACTCCCAATGAATAGAAGTCGCTGCGGTAGTCAATCCCCCGATTCATGCGTCCTGTCTGTTCTGGTGATAGATAAGCTAGAGTCCCTTCCAGGACATTTGGATTTTGGATTTCGGTGGTTTCTCTCGGTAACAAGGAGGAGATGCTAAAGTCTATCAGCTTTAACACCTTGGTGTCTGGGTGAATCAGGATATTAGCAGGTTTAATGTCTTTATGAATCACCCGTTGTTGATGTAACTGGTGCAGAATCTCTGTTAGTTGTAGGGCTATAATTAAAGATTGGTCTAAGTGTTGCGGCTGTTCCTTAATAAATTGTCGCAGTGATATGCCACCAAAATCTTCCATCACCAAAGCATAGCCATTATTATAGGGTTCAAGGCTGTAGGGCTTAATAATCCCAGGAATCTCTAGGTTTTTGGCTAGGGCATATTGGTTGCGAAACTGTACGAGTTCACTAAAGCTGGGGTACTCTCGTTTTAAAAGCTTAATTACAACTGCTTGGTTATCTGCTTCTCTGACCGCGCGATATACGAGTGTACGTGAACCTGAGTATAGTTGCTCTCTAATTTGGTAGCCTGACAGTGTTACAGTTACATCCACTTTTACGCTCATCACTTTTTCAGGGAATTTTTCTAGTCAGTTTAGAATTCCCCACAGGAAATTTTTTGTAACAAACTTTCGCAATTATTTACGTTTTGGATGTATTTCCTGATGAAAAACTACACGTTAGCGATCGCTCTTTGTGCAACTGAGTTAGCAGAAAATACAAAAAATATATAACCAATAGAAAAGCAATTTATCGACTTACAAAAAGCTGAAGGCATTAAAGCTTTAACTCCCCATTTTTTGAAAATGATTTTCTGCTTCCTGGCTTATTACTACAGCGATTTCCAATAAGTAAATAGCTGATTATCACTTGATTTCCCTCCAAGGTTCTATCCTGTGGGAAAAGAAGGGGCTTTTTGATTGAAAATGCCTATAACCCGTTCCTGATGATAATTGCAACTATCCTTAACCTCAAATCGAATGTCTGATATATTTGGTTTTTAGCAAACAAACTTCTTGCAAAATTCTCTTCACGCGGTAAAATAACGAAATTTTGCAAGAGTTTTAATTATGAAACCATTTCTTTTTGTAACCGATCTAGATGACACCCTCGTGTATCGCACCGTTGGCGATGACAGCGCTTTACCAGAACTAAATAAACTGCTGAGTCAACATCGCCAAGAATACGGCACTAAAATTGTTTATTCTACCGGGCGATCGCCCTTACTTTACAAACAACTCCAAGCTCAAAAAAATCTTTTGCAACCAGATGCCCTTGTTCTTTCTGTAGGGACGGAAATTTATCTCAATGGTACTGATAGTCCAGACTCAGATTGGTCAGAAACCCTGTCTCCGGGATGGGAACGGGAAACTGTATTATCTATTACCCATAAATACCGTGAGTTACTTCGGCAACCAGATTCAGAACAGCGTCCTTTCAAAGTGAGCTTTTTTTTAGAACAAGAAGCATCTGCGAATGTTCTACCACAACTTGAAGCAGAGTTGCAGAAATCGAAATTAAATGTAAAGTTAATCTACAGTAGCGGTATTGACCTTGACATTGTACCCCATAGCAGCGATAAAGGTCAGGCAATGCAGTTTTTACGCCAGAAGTGGAAATTTGCAGCAGAACAAACAGTTGTCTGTGGTGATTCGGGTAATGATATTGCTTTATTTGCTGTAGGCAACGAACGGGGAATCATCGTCGGGAATGCCCGAAAAGAGTTACTCCAATGGCATAACGAGTATCCCGCTATGCACCGCTACCTAGCAAAAGGTTTTTGTGCAGGTGGAATTATTGAAGGCTTAAATTATTTTGGTCTCTTGTAATGATTAGTTATCTAAAAGGTATAGTCGCTGGTATCCAAACAATTGGCGCTAATCGCGTGATTCTGACTCTGGAAGTCAATGGCTTGGGGTACGATTTGCAAGTTCCCCAACGGCTAGCAAACCAGTTACCAGAATCGGGAGGCGTGGCGCAAATTTTTACCCATTTCCAAATTCGGGAAGAAGTGCCCTATTTATATGGCTTTGCTTCCCCAGCTGAACGCGATTTATTTCGCCACTTGCTGACTGTCACAGGGATTGGTGCAGCCTTAGCGATCGCACTTCTGGACACTCTGGAACTACCAGATTTAGTCCAAGCAATTATCGCTGGCAATACACAAATCTTAATTCAGGCTCCCGGTGTCGGCAAAAAAATCGCAGAGCGCATCTGTTTGGAACTGAAAAGCAAATTAGTCGAGTGGCGTAAATCAGCTGGGTTCTTCGTCGCCACAGGCGGGCCAGCACCAGGAATTCTCGAAGAGGTGCAAATGACCCTCTTCGCCCTGGGATATACTGCCCATGAGGTCAGTCACGCCCTGCATGTAGTCAGCGAAGACATCGGCCTACCCAAAGATGCCTACGTCGAAGATTGGATTAAACAAGCGATCGCTCATCTCAGCAGCGAACAAGTTTAATTGTCATTTGTCATTTGTCATTGGTCATTTGTCATTTGTCATTGGTCATTGGTCATTTGTCATTTGTCATTGGTCATTGGTCATTGGTCATTGGTCATTGGTCATTGGTCATCTCTTATTCTCCCCCTGTCCCTCCTTATGCCCACTGACCGAAAACAACTCATGATACAAGCCCCTAAATTTATTTATTATTTATGGGGATCATTAATTTTGAATTTTGAATTTTGAATTTTGAATTCGGAGCGAAGCGACGTGACCCTTACGCCTGGCTAGAACAGTCCTTAGCAACAATTCATCGGGCGGACTGGTATCGTTCGGTACAACCTATCAACGGTCGTCCGGGTGCAACGGTGGTTTTAGCTGGGCAAGAGGTAATTAATTTTGCCAGTAATGACTATTTGGGATTGGCTGGGGATGAGCGGTTGATGGCAGCCGCAACTGCTGCGATCGCAGAATTTGGCACTGGTAGTACTGGTTCTAGATTACTCAGTGGGCATCGAGAATTGCATGGGGAGTTAGAAAAGGCGATCGCATCTACCAAACAAACAGAAGATGCCTTGGTATTTAGTTCAGGGTATCTAGCTAATTTGGGTGCTATTACCGCCCTTGTGGGCAAGCGTGATTTAATTTTATCTGACCAGTACAATCATTCCAGTTTGAAAAATGGAGCGATTCTGAGCGGTGCAGCAGTTGTAGAATATCCGCACTGTGATATGGCAGTACTCAAAGCCAAGTTGAATCAGCAGAGGCAAAATTATCGACGCTGTTTGATTCTTACTGATACTGTCTTCAGCATGGACGGCGATTTATGTCCCTTGCCCGCACTGTTCGATCTGGCTGATGAATTTAGCTGTATGCTGCTAGTCGATGAGGCTCATGCCACTGGGGTACTAGGAAAAACTGGCGCTGGGTGTGTCGAGCATTTTGGGTGTACAGGAAAGCAATTAATTCAAATTGGGACTTTGAGTAAAGCTTTGGGTAGTTTAGGCGGTTATGTGGCAGGAAGTAGCGCCTTAATTGACTTTTTGCGGAACCGCGCACCCAGTTGGATTTATACCACTGGGCTTTCACCTGCTGATACAGCAGCAGCCTTAGCAGCAATCAAGATAGTGCAACAAGAACCGCAACACCTTGCCCAATTGTGGGGGAATATACATTACTTGAAAACTTTGCTGCAACAGTTGCCTAACTTAAAATTGCTGCCTTCTGAATCACCCATATTATGCTTTCAATTGCCTAATGCCACAGATGCCCTCAAAGCTGGAAAACAGCTAAGAGATGCTGGCATTTTTGCTCCAGCAATTCGTCCTCCCACAGTGCCCACAAGTCGAATCAGAATATCTGTAATGGCGACTCATGAAGTAGCACATATTGAAAAATTGGTAACAGTGCTGAAGGATGTTATTTGAATGGGGAAGGGGGAATGGGGAATGGGGAATGGGGAATGGGAGAATAAGAAAATAACTAATGACTAAAGACTAATACCAATTTAATGTGAAGCTGCACTAAATGAGTAACTCTCTATTCTTGGCGCTCTTGGCGTACTTGGCGGTTCGTTTAATATTCTGTGCATCTTCATACAGAATTGGTATAAGGACAAATGACTCAGGACTCAGGACTAAGGACTAATGACTAATGACTAATGACTAATGACTAATCCTTTTAAAAAACTGGCAATCGGTTAAACAAGATCCAATAAAAACCAAGCTGTTGGACTGCTTGGTTAAATTGTTCAAAATCCACAGGTTTAACGATGTAGCTATTTACCCCAAGCCGGTAACTCTCGATCATATCCTGGTCTTCAGCAGAAGAGGTCAGCACCACAACCGGAATCATTTGTGTGCGTGGATCGGATTTGAGTTGCCGTAAAACTTCTAACCCACTTATCCTTGGCAGTTTCAAATCCAGCAAAATGACTTTGGGTTGATTCGTCATGCTACGGTGCGCGTACTCTCCCCGACAAAAGAAAAAATCTAGGGCTTCGGCTCCATCTTCGAGCAGTTGAATATTGTTGCCAATTTTACCGCGACGTAATGCTCGGATAGTTAACTCGGCATCGGTGGCATTATCTTCAACTAATACAATGGAAAGTGCTTGCTCAAAATATGGATCGGTGGGTTGATCTATGGGTTGGTCATTCATAGGTTAATTTCCCCTTGAAGGGTGAAATAAAACGTCGCACCTCGATCGATCGCTGCTTCGGCCCAGATCCGCCCCCCGTGGCGTTGAATAATGCGTTGGACGATCGCTAGTCCGATCCCCGTGCCTGTAAATTCTTGTTCGCGGTGCAGCCGTTGGAATACCCCAAACAAATTATCTGCATACCGCATATCAAATCCTGCCCCATTATCTCTGATGAAATACACTCTTTCACCAGCCATAATCTCATAGCCTATTTCAATGCAAGCAGAAGATTTGTAGCGAGTGTATTTGATGGCATTTGACAATAGATTTAGCCAAACTTGTTTAAACAAGGAAAGATCAGCTTGACAGATGGGTAAATCAGCGATCGCAAACTCAATTTGACGACCTTCAAAATCTGGGGCTAAATCACTCAGCACCTCTTGAATAATCTCATTCATAAAAACAGGCTGCCGGGACATTTCCTTACGATCTAGGCGGGATAGGTTCAATAGGTCGTCGATCAACTCACCCATGCGTTTGGCATTGTCTCGGACAATTTTCAGATAACGATTGCCTTCCGCATCAAGTTGCTCACCATAGTCTTCTTGCATAATTCTCGAAAAACCAACGATCGCCCGCAGTGGTGCCCGTAAATCATGAGAAACAGAGTAGGAAAACGCCTCTAATGCTTTGTTAGCAGCTTCCAATTGGGCAGTTCGTTGTTTGACCCTGGTTTCTAAAGACTGGTTCAGTTGATGCAGGGCTTCGATTGCCCTCTGGCGCTCCAATTCTGCTGCTGCTCGTGCGGCAAATACCTTTAAAATTACTTCTGTTCGTTCCGTGTCTACCAGTGGTTGTACGTCAAGAATACAAAGATTACCAATTGGGTCGCCATTGGCATTTTTTAAGGAAATACCCAGATAACTCTCTGCCTGCATTACCACTAAGTCTAAGTCTTCCGGGAAAATTTGCTGAACAAGCTTTTTGCAGTAGAATAAGCCGTTTCTCAAGGCAAATTCGCATGGTGTACGGGCCGGTAAGTAGGATATTTGTGGTTGTAATGCCCCATGCGCCCAAAAAGCTAGGGCTTTAAGTTCGCCATTTACTAGTTCGGTAACGAGGGCATAACGGACGTGCAAGGCTTTGGCTATATGACCAACCAAAGCTGCGAAAAAATCTTCTCCTGTAACCGCAGCTGTTCCCATGACCAAATTTTGCAGCGTTGTTTCCGATCTTTTCAGATCCTCTTCCCGGCGTTTCACCTCACTAATATCCCGGATAATGGTAGATAAATATTCCAGACTGCCATCTGTTGCTTTATGAGCAATGATCATTTGGGAAACCGGAATTTCTCTGCCATCAATGTCCAACAAAGCGGTTTCACCCACCCAGGTACCATCTCGAATCGCCAGAGGAATGCCCTGGTTTTGAATAATCTCTAATGCCCACTGGGGATGGTAGTTGCTGAATGTGCAAAGGTCTGCATCCAGTGGTATCCCTGCTAGTTTCCTAGCTTGAGCATTATTCCAGAAAACATTGCCTTGGGGGGTGGCCATGCCAATATGATCGGTGGATGCTTCGAGAATGGCAATTAAGCGATCGCGATCTTTTTCTGCTCTTTGGCGTTCGGCAATTTCAGCCCGTAAGGATTGATTCAGTTCTGACTGTTGCTTCAATAAACGGGCATTGTCAATGGAAATAGCTGCCTGAGTCGAAAGTAAACTGAAGATTTCAATTCGCTCTGGGGTAAATGCGCTAGTGGTTAGATTGTTTTCTAAAAGGACAATTCCTGTCAGTTTTCCCTGGTTTAATAAAGTAGCACAAAGAATCGATTTTGATTGGCGTTGCACAATCCAGGGTTCAGATTGAAAGTTACCGACTTGAGCCGCATTATTGAGGACGATGCTTTCTTGGGTGCGAACTACATAATTGATGAGGGCAGTTGGCAAGCAAGGAGTACTGTCTGCTGATACCGATTCCAGAGGAATTGATTGCAAAACAGCTATTTTCTCATCGCCAATCGATCCCATTGCCTCAATCTGCCATTTTTCTTGTGTTGGTAAAATTAGATAACCGGTTTGTGCCCCGGCATTCTCAATTAAGATCGTCATTATTTTTGCCAGGAGTTTATCTAACAAAATTTCACTGGCGATCGCTTGGGAGGCTTTCAATACTGTTTCTAAATCAAGTGCTTCTAACTTTCTAGAAGTCGATTCTGTAATGTCAACTTTTCCGATGTTAGTTCTTTCAGTTTGCACCTCTAGCAGTTGGGGATAACGTCTTTCCAAATCTTGGACTTTAGCCATTGCTCCCCAACGGCTGTAGCCGTACCTTGCCTCTTGCAGATAGACTTTGGCGATCGCTATCCGGTTGTTTGCCAGATAAAATTTTGCTGCTAGTTCGTTGGCCAGGCTTTCTTCTTGGAGGTATTCGTTTTCTCTCGCCAGGGCGATGGCGCGATCGTAGGCATCCATTGCTTCTACTACTTCACCCAATACCCGATGCCGTTCTGCTTCTACCAAATGCCACTTGTGTAGATAGTTCATCGGGGCATGGTGCGCCCAATTTTTCATTTTTGCCTGATTTTCTGCTACCTGCTCCAGCAACTCGGATTGTTTTGCTGTATCTGTGTTGGAATATACCGCCAGTCTGCATAGAGAATCGTAGAAGTGAAAGATGGCAACCAATGCCGCTCCAGTCATTGCTGGTAAGTACTCTTGAGCGAGGATAGCATTGGCAATTGCCTGATTTATATCGTCAAATAAATAACAGAGAAATAATTTATTTAGGTAGAAATAGAACAAACCCCCGTGAAAATGCGTTTGTTGCATCTGGGGTAGTCGGGTTGCTTGATTGTAAGCTTGACCAGATAAAATCCCAGGATTCGGAACCTCGTGAACTAGGTTCAAAACAGTTTGCGAGCAAATCTCTACTAAATGAATCCCCGCCGAGTGCTTGATTTGTTTCACTGCTTGGGCATAACTTGTCAGATGTAATTGGAGTTCAGCCAGGGGTTGACCGATTGCCAATGAATTACCACAGAAATACATCGCAGCGTAGCCAGCAAACTCGAAATCGCCCTGCTCAATACCAACCTGATAGCAATCTTGGAGTGGCTTCAGGCTGTGTTTTAGGTGTGTCTTCCAAACATTAATCTGGTTGCTAACCGCGAATAGACTTCTGGCTTGAATGGGTTTGGCATCTAGGCGATCGAGCAGACTTACAGCTAGTTGACCAAATTGATATCCTGCTTCAATGTCCAATACAACTCCACAGAGAATAATTCCATAAGCGGCATAAGCAAAGGGAGCTAACATCATGTTTCCGTACTCAATCAGCAAATCTACCATTTTGAGTACAACCAGCAAAAATAGGGGAGGGACAGCCAAATAAGCTGATGCACACATACTTGTCAAAAGCTGCATTGCTGCCAGCACCTCTGGCTCAGACATCATTGGTAAGTCAACTAAATCTTCAATGCGTCTATTCGCCAATTTGGAGGCGGTTTCCGAGAGTGCCTGCTGAACATCCTCAAAGGTTGGCTGGATGGGGAGGTGAACTCCTAATTGCTGAAGTAGTTGTAGACTAATTTGAATTGCCTCTAGTAATTTACTTTGAGCAACATAAGTCTGAATTTTGACATCATAGACTTTTAAGCTGGCTAGTAGGGTTTTGGCGTGGTTAATTACCTGTTGGAACAGTGGCTCTACTTGCTCAAAATTACCGCTCAGATAGGCTGCTTCTGTTGTTGCACTATACAGGGTAAGGGTAAAATCATAGTTTGTTTGCCAGCTATCGGTTGTCAGTAGATCCAAACCCGTTTGCAAATATTGCCACGCAGCATCATAAGCACCTGATGCCTTGGCTTTTTCTCCCGCCATCAGGTTTAAGCGAGACAAGTTATCCTGCTCGGATTGAGTTTTGAGGAGTGTTTTGCCCAGGTTCAGTTGGTTGGTAATATCAAAAATCTGGTGTTCTAAGTTTTCTCTGGGAGTTATTTGCAATAAGGACTGTCCGATTTGCCAATGGATCTTGCTTTGCTCGGCTTCGGGAATCAGGGAATAGGCTGCTTGCTGAATGCGATCGTGGGCAAACTTATATTCAATGGCAGGACAATTGCTAGGGAGTGGTACATCCAACTCAACGGATTTGTGGGCATTGCTTAGGGGCAAAATGAACCCTTGAGCGATCGCCATTCTTAAAGCCTGGGCGGTTTCTCGCTGGGATAATTCCGCAGTCAGTGCCAGAGTTTCCAGCTCAAAAGAGTTGCCAATGCAGGCAGCTCGCTGCAACACTTCCTGCGTATTTTTATTGAGCTTTTGAATCTTGAGAGCCATCAAATCGACAATATTATCTGTAATTCCCTGCTGCTGAATTTGCTCGATCGACCATTGCCATTTTTTGGTTTGGTGATTAAATTCCAGTAGCCCTTCAGTGTAGAGAGATTTCAAAAATTCGTTCATAAAAAAGGGATTACCACCAGTTTTTCGTTGCACCAGTTCAGCTAAAGACAGGGAATCTTCTGGTTGGCAGCGAAATGTATCAGCGATAAACTGATTGATATGATCTAGGCTCAATGGCAAAAGAGAAAGTTGGTTTACCACTCCTCCACTCTGCTGAATTTCTTCCACCATCTGAATGAGGGGATGAGCGGCATTAACCTCGTTATCTCGGTATGCCCCCATCAACAACAAAGATTGCCCCTTGGTAGCAGTAGCTAGTAGTTGGATCAGCTTCAGCGAGGCATTATCTACCCACTGGAGATCGTCTAAAAATATGGCGAGGGGATGTTCTGATTGCGTAAAAACGCGAATGAAATTTTGGAAAACTTGATGAAAGCGATTTTGGGCTTCCGTTGGTGGTAATACAGGTACTTCTGGTTGATTGCCTACAATCAATTCCAGTGCTGGAATCACCTGGGTAATAACTCGACTGTTTGAGCCGAGGGCAGCTAAAAGGTTCTGTCGCCATTGAGACAGCTGCACTTCATCTTCAGACAGTAATTGTTTGATCAGTGACTCTAAGGCTTGAGCGATCGCAAAATAAGGGATATTGCGCTGATACTGATCGAATTTACCAGAAACAAAGTACCCCCGTTGTTGCGTAATCGGCTGATAAATTTCCTGCACTAAAACTGACTTACCAATACCAGAGTATCCTGCTATCAACATCACTTCAACATGAGAAGCAGACGCGGGTAAATCAGAGTTATCTTTCCCTGCTACTCTTTCAAAGGAAGCTAATAACATCTCCACCTCCCTTTCTCTGCCATAGAGTTTTTCAGGGATATGAAACTTATCAGAAATATCCTCTTTTCCTAGCAAAAAAGACTCAATTCTTCCCGTGTGTTGTAGCTGTTTCAGGCACTCTTCTAAATCATTTTTAATTCCCCAGGCGCTTTGATAGCGATTTTCTGCTGTTTTTGCTAATAGTTTCAGTACAATTCCTGAGACTATCACAGGAATTCCTGAATTGATAAAATGGGGTGGAACAGGTTCCAAAGCTAGGTGATAATGAATTAACTCCAGTGCATCAATGGATTCAAACGGCAATCGATGGGTCAACAGTTCATAAAAGGTAACACCTAAAGAGTAAAAATCAGTTCTATAGTCCAAAGAACGGTTCATTCTGCCTGTTTGCTCTGGAGATATATAGGCTAATGTTCCCTCTAATATCGGTAGATTTCTGAGAGTTAATATCTCCCGCGACAATACAGTTGAAATACCAAAGTCAATAATTTTAAGTTGTTGTGTTCTTGGATTAAAAATAATATTAGATGGATTGATATCTTTATGAATGATATTTGCTGTATGAATTGCACCCAAGGTTTCAACAATCTGAATGGCTATTTTCAGGAAATCTGTTAATGAAAACTGTGTTTTTGCTATGATCTTTGTTAAAGATTCGCCCCCAAAATCTTCCAGAATAATGACAAAACTCCTTTGATATTGCTGCAAACTATAAGCCTGAATAACACCTTCCAATGACAAGCTACGTGTAATTTCGTATTCGAGCTTATAGCGTGTGATTTCTTCTGGTGTCGGGTAGTCTTTCTTTAAAACTTTGAAGATGACAGGCAAGTTATTCTGCTGATTAATTCCCCGATAGACTCGTGAATTAGCACTTTCATGAATTTTTATATGAATTTTATATTCAGGAATTTCCAGCATGGTTAAACTGCCTACAATTGTTAGATACAAAGATAAATTTAGTATGAGGTAATTTTAAATTTCTGATTTTGGATTAAATTATTTTAGAATACCAAATATAAGAAATTTTTAAAGTAAATAAATTTAAACATGAGAACAAAGGTAAAATCATAAATCCTAAAAATTTTTTATTCAGAGCCACCGCCTTGAGCCAGAGAATAAATCTAAAATCTAAAATCCAAAATCACTTGACTCACAAACCTGATTATACAAGTTTACTGAATAGTTCCCAAGGAGATTGTGGGGTATGAATGAACTGTTGAACATCCTGATTGTTGAAGATTCAGAGGAGGATGCTATGTTAGTTATTCATGAATTGCGTCGCGGTGGTTTCAATCCAAACTGGCAGCGTGTGCAAACAGACAAGGAACTACAAATAGCACTCAATAGTCAGACTTGGGATGTGATGATTTCAGATTACCGACTGCCAGGATTCAATGCTCCTGCGGCTTTGGAAATAGCAAAGCAGAGCCAAAAAGATATTCCTTTTATTTTGGTTTCCGGCACAATTGGCGAAGTACTTGCTGTGGAAATGATGAAAGCGGGTGCGAATGATTATGTCATGAAGGACAACTTAAATCGATTGCCAGAGGCAGTGCGTAGAGAACTTCGGGATGCACAGGTGAGAGCGGAGCGCAAACAAGCTCAAAAGCTGTTACAAACATTAGCGTCTAATATACCCGGAATGATTTACAGCTTTGTTCAGTATTCTAATGGTTCTATTGCCTTTGATTACATTAGTTTTGGCTGTCTGGATCTTTTAGAGTTAACGCCAGATCAAATTTTAGAAAATGCCTCTCTTTGCTTTGTACAAATTCATCCCGATGATTATCCAGGATGTTATGCCGCGGCCAACGAGAGCGCTCAAACTTTAAAACCATTTTCTTACGAGTGGCGATTAGTTACACCTTCTGGCAAACTCAAATGGGTACAGGCAAGCGCTCGTCCAGAATGTCGAGAAAATGGGGATATTGTCTGGTATGGTGTTTTATTAGATGTGAGCGAACGGCAAGTTGCACTTCGCGATCGCAAACAAGCACAAGAGTTAATTATCCACAACTCTTTACACGATCCATTGACGGATTTACCAAATCGCACACTTTTGATAGAGCGGCTAGAACTAGCCATCAACCGAGCTAAACGATTAGAAACCTATCGTTATGCTGTCTTGTTTCTCGACCTAGACCGATTTAAAGTGATCAATGACAGCCTCGGACACCTTGCTGGAGATCAACTGTTAAAGAATATTGCTCACAAACTAAAAACTCATCTGCGGGAAGTTGATTTAGTTGCTCGAATTGGTGGTGACGAATTCGTAATTTTGCTGGAAGATATTTCTGATATTGAAAAAGCTATTCAAATTACTGAGCGTATGCTCATAGATTTTCAAACACCATTGATACTTAATGATGCCGAAGTAGTTATCAGTACAAGCATCGGGATTGTTTTAGGAACAAACGAATATTCTCAAGCCTCCGATTTACTCCGAGATGCCGATATTGCTATGTATCAAGCCAAAGCTCAAAGGAGAAACTCGTATAAAATTTTTGATGTCAAAATGCACACTCAAGCCGTAAATCGACTAACTGTAGAAACCGATATTCGCAAAGCTATCGAACGAGAAGAGTTTGTTATATATTACCAGCCAATTGTTGACATACTTGGGGATGAGCAAAGCAAAGCAGGACAACTGATTGGATTTGAAGCATTGCTGCGCTGGCAACACCCAACTCGTGGGTTAGTCTTACCAAAAGAATTTGTCTCTATCGCGGAAGAAACGGGGCTAATTGTGCAAATTGATCGCTGGATGCTCTACAAAGCTTGTCAACACCTAGCAAACTGGAAAGCAAAGTTTGCTACTCACTTCCCAATCAAGGTTAATATTAACCTTTCTGTTCAAGACATTCGCCAAGGAAACTTAATTGAATACATCGATCAAATACTAGCCCAAACAGGTTTAGAAGGCGACTGTATAACCCTAGAAATTACTGAAAGTATGCTAATTGAGAATATTAGTCAGACAATTGATTTATTAAGCCAATTAAAGTCTAGAAAAATTCAAATTAGCATTGATGACTTTGGTACTGGTTATTCGTCGCTCAATTATCTCCATCGTTTACCTGCTGATAATTTAAAGATTGATCGCTCTTTTGTAAGTCAGATGCAGCAAGGAAACCGTAATTATCAGGTAGTTAGTACTATTATTGCTTTAAGCAATCAACTCGGATTAGCCGTTGTTGCAGAAGGTATCGAAACACCGCAGCAACTTCAATGGTTACAGGAACTGGGATGCGAATTTGGTCAAGGCTATCTATTTTCTAAGCCTCTAAGCCACCAGACAGTAGAAGCACTTCTGACGACAAGTAAAATTTTGCATTATATCCTCTGATAATTGCGACTGACTAATGGAAAACTAGCCATTGGTAAATTTTATACCATAATTTTTATAAGCAAATTAGGCTACTGCATTTCTGATAATTGACTATTCACAATCGGCAAATTAATGTTATGGATATAGAATATTCATGATAAATTATCGCTGACCGTACTATATAACTTAATAATTAGCCTCTAGCAAAAGAGATTTTTAAAACTGAAAAAAATCTATCTAGAGATAAATTACTAAAACTTGAAAACTAGCTTAGGGTATGTAGAGCCTCTGCAATAAGTATTGGTTGTTCTTAGACATTTTCATGCCTCATATTCATTATTCCCAGTTACTGCGCTATGGAATTGTTGTATTAATTGTCACACTCGCACTAGTGTTAATGTTGATGCTAGACCCTTGGTTAAGCATGAGTGGAACTCCTTTCTTGCTGTTTTTTGGCGCTGTAATGGTGAGTGCTTGGTATGGTGGTTTGAAATCAGGGCTATTAGCAACTTCCTTGTCTGTATTACTGAGCAATTACTTCTTTCTCTCACCAGTTTATGAGCTGAGTTTTGACCTATCTAATTCTGTGCGAATTGGGTTGTTTGCATTACAAGGATTGCTCTTTAGTATCTTATGTGAGGCATTAAAGACTGCTAAAAGACGGGCTGATAGAAATCTCCAACAGCTAAGAGTTAGTGAGGAGAGATTTCGATTAGCGTTAAGCAATTCAGATATTGTGGTCTTTCAACAAGATCGAGATTTGCGATATCAGTGGATTCATAATCCTCAAGGTCTAGATACTGCTGAGGAAATTTTAGGTAAGTCTGATGATGAATTATTTCCAGCTTCAGTAGCAGAGCAATTGAAGGCAATTAAGCTGAAGGTAATAGAGACTGGTGTTTCAACTCGTGAAGAGGTTTATCTGACAACTTGCGGAGAATATCGTTACTATGATTTGCTGGTTGAACCACTGAAAGATACAGACAATAGTATTCATGGTATTACTTGTGCGGCTGTGAATATTACAGAACGCAGGCAGGCTGAAGAAAGACTCCGCTATATCGCGCAAGTTAGTAGTGTCCTATCTACTTCGCTAGATTATGAAGAAACCTTAGAACAAATTGCCAAAATTTCAGTTCCCCAGCTAGCTGATTGGTGTAGTGTTGACATTTTAAATGAAGATGGTTCTATTCGCCGCCTACCAATTGCCCATGCAGACCCATCTAAGGCGGAGTTGGCGCGTAAACTTCAGGAGTATGCAACAGATTACAAGGGTGCAAGTGCAATTACTAGAGTACTGCAAACCGGGCAAAGCGAATTAATCTCAGAAATATCTGACTCGCTATTAGTGGCAAGCACTCAGAATCTTGAACATTTAGAACTTGTTCGGGAATTGGGGATGAAGTCTGTGATGATTGTGCCCTTAATTGCACAAGGGCGAGTACTCGGCACAATCAGCTTTGTCAGCACGCAATCAAACCGTCGCTACGATCGCACTGACCTCACTTTAGCAACAGAGATTACTCACCGTGCAGCCTTAGCAGTAGAAAATGCCCGACTTTATCAAGATATCCAACACGCTTTAGTTCATTACGCCGAATCTCTATCTCTTCTAGATGCACTGTTAGAAGCCGCTCCTGTTGCCGTATGCTTTTTGGATCGAGAACTGAAATATCTCCGAATTAATCAAGTTTTTGCTGACATTAATGGTTTGACTATAGAAGAACATCTAGGACGCAAATTTGGGGAAGTATTGCCAGCAATGGCAGCTGAGGAGGAGCAGCAGTTACAGCGCGTCTTGGATACTGGAGAACCAGTGCTGAATGTAGAAATTAGCGGTGAGACAAGGGAACAATCCAGACGTTATGGCTACTGGCTGGGCAACTATTACCCAGTCAACAACGCAATGGGCGAAACGGTAGGAATTGGGATTATTTTGGCAGATGTGACAGCAGCCAAGCAAACAGAAGTAGCTTTGCGAGAAAGCGAAGAAAGATTCCGGGCAATGTTCGACCAGGCAGCTGTGGGTATTACCCTGGTAGCGTTGGATGGAAAATTTATTCAGGTTAATCCTGCACTATGCGAAATTACTGGGTACAGCCCTGAAGAGTTAATGCAAATAACTTTTGAAGAAATTACCCACCCTGAGGACTTAGCAGTTGACTTGGAAAATGCTCGGCGAGTTTTAGCAAAAGAAATTAGTGGTTATTCCCTAGAGAAGCGCTACATCCGCAAAGATGGTTCTATAGTTTGGGTAAACCTAACTTCATCAGCAGTTTGTGATACTAACGGACAACCAAAGTATGCGTTAGGCATTATTGAGGATATTAGCGAACGGCAAGCCGCGCTGCGCGAACGCAAACGAGTTGAAACGACACAACAGTTTTTAGTCGAAGCCAGCACCTTACTCGCTGCCTCATTAGATTATGAAATCACCTTAGAAAGTGTGGCTAATCTCGCAGTTCCTACCTTAGCTGACTGGTGTATTGTAGATGTTTTCCAGGAAGATTGGTCAAGTAAACAAATTGCGATCGCAATTGCCGATCCCACAAAACTAAATACTTTAGACGAAATCCGGCGGCGTTATCGACCCAAAACTAGAGCCAAACAGCTTGTACGGCAGCTACGGCTTGGTATATCTGTCTTTTATCCCAAATTATCTGACTCTCATCTGGTAGAGATGGCTGAAGACGACGAACATCTGCAATTACTGCAAAGTCTGGGTATTTGTTCTCTAATGGTGATTCCAGTTCGTTCCCGTGGGCAATTATTTGGAGCAATCTCTTTTTTCACAGCCGAGTCAAGTAGGTACTACAAACAAACAGACTTAGCCTTAGCAGAAGATATTGCTCGTCGGGCGGCGACAGCTATCGACAACGCCAGACTATACCAAGAAACTCAACAGGCAAAACAGGGCGCTGAAAGGTCTATCAATCGCACTATACTTTTACAAAGAATAACCGCTGCCCTCTCGGAAGCCTTAACTCCCCAACAGGTAGCCGATGTCGTGGTGAACCAAGGGATTGCTGCCTTGGAAGCTACTGGTGGTTCCGTTGTCTTACTTACTGAGGGAGATACTACCCTAAAAGTTGTGCAAGCAATTGGCTATCCGCAAACACTCATCAATACTTGGGCAACTTTTCCCATCACATCACCTAACCAAATAGCAGAAACAGTCAGAACCGGGCAGCCGATTTTTTTAGAAAATTTAACAGCCATGATTGCTAGATATCCAGACTTAGCAAATGTTGTGACTGTTATGGGGAATAATTCTTGGGCTTCCATTCCATTGATAGCAGAAGGCAAAGTAATTGGGGCACTGGGATTAAGCTTTACCAATGAACAAATATTTCACGAAAAAGACCGGGGATTTATGTTGACGCTGGGGCAGCAGTGTGCCCAAGCGATCGCTCGCGCTCAACTTTACGAAGCTGAAAAGACCGCCAGGGCCCAAGCTGAGACAGCCAACCGCATTAAGGATGAATTCCTCGCTGTCCTTTCCCATGAACTCCGAACTCCCTTGAATCCGATTTTAGGGTGGGCAAAGTTACTCAGAACCCGCAACTTCGACGAAGCTACTAAAATTCGAGCATTGGAAACTATCGAGCGGAATGCCAAGTTACAAACTCAATTAATTGGAGATTTACTTGATGTTTCGCGGATTTTACAAGGTAAAGTCAGGTTAAATCTCTATGCAGTGGATTTGAAAATAGCGATCGCAGGTGCATTAGAAACGGTGCGTTTAGCAGCAGAAGCCAAGTCGATTCAAATTCAAACGGTTTTAAGTAATGATATCGGCAAAGTCCTCGGCGACAGCGATCGCTTACAACAAGTAATGTGGAATCTCCTCTCCAATGCCGTTAAATTCACACCCACAGAAGGACGAGTCGAAGTCCGTCTAGAGCAAGTTGGCTTAGATGCTCAAATCCAGGTGATTGATACAGGTAAAGGAATCATCCCGGAATTTTTGCCCTACGTCTTTGATTACTTCCGGCAAGCAGATGCTAAGACAACCAGAGTATTTGGCGGGCTGGGATTAGGGCTGGCGATTGTGCGTCATTTAGTAGAACTTCACGGTGGTACAGTTCAGGCAGAGAGTCTAGGAGAAGGGCAAGGTGCTACTTTTACAGTCAGACTACCTTTGCTGAAAAATTCTGAATTGCGAGTCAGCAGCGATGAGGTTTCTGAAGCAGAACTAAGTAGTGACAACACATTACTGGCTGGGGTACAAATCCTGCTTGTAGACGATCAAGCTGATGTGCGAGAGTTTTTTAGCTTTGCACTAGAACAATATGGCGCGACTGTAACAGCAGTTGAATCAGCAGCCGAAGCACTAGAAATATTAATGCAATCAAACCCAGATATTCTGTTAAGCGATATTGGAATGCCCTTAATGGATGGCTATATGCTGCTGCGTGAGGTGAGAAAATTACCGCCAGAGCAAGGCGGGCAAATTCCTGCGATCGCACTGACAGCTTATGCTGGAGAAATCAACTACAACCAAGCAATGGCAGCAGGATTCCAAAAACACCTACCTAAACCCGTAGATCCAGCTGAATTAGCCACAGCGATCGTTAATCTCATCGGGCAGAATCAACCCTGAAGCCGATAGTAGGGATTGTTCAAATAATAGGAAAAGGAGCAAATTCCAGTATCTTTCTCCCCTGCCCCCTGCCTCCTGCCGACGCTCGCGGACTCGCTACCGCTGCGCTATCCTGCCTCCTGCCTCCTGCCCCTTCCCTCAACCAATGGGGCGATTACCAGGATTGACTGCATGGATATATTCACTACCCGATCCAGGTCTTCCTCGTTTATAGTAAGCTTCTTCTGGTTTACCCCATCCTAGCTGCAAAATCATTTCCAAAAAACTTGAATTTTCCCACTTACATAAACTTGCCCATTCTGTTCTCTGAACAATTCTTTCTACATCAGATGTAAGAATTTGTTGGTATTGTTTACTGTTATTGAAACTCAAATATAAATCCATCCCCATAGAGACTTCATACCAAAATTCTACAATGGAATTTTTAGCAGCTTTTAATATCTCTAAGTCACTAGCAAGAGCTATTAAATCAGTATTTACTTCAGGATAGTTCAAGTTTTTACCTTTAACTGTCACCTGCCGCCAGATAATACCTGAAACTTGATTTTCTTTTTGATAGTCGTGAATTGCAGCTTTGAAATCTTGATAAGCTGTGAATTGTTGCAGCCCATCAGTCCTGATAAACTGGTCAATTACAGGATTGCCAGAGACCGTTATCTCTAACTTTAGGCGTTTTCCGTTGAGGCAAGCTTGGCGTTCGGCTGCCAAAACTTGAATTAGCTCCTGGGTGGTGTAAACCTTTGACATCAGAATACACTCAATACGGGACTAGAGATTACTTTTCTAAATGGTTAACACAGATATTTCAATATTATGCTTTGACATCAGCAGAAATGTAGTAACAGATAGCACGAAAAACGAGGGCAGACCAATTTGGTCTACCCCATAACTTATCTAGCTAACTCACTACTGAACTCATTAAAAGCTCGTCGCTTTAGTTGTGCTGTTTCGGTACGTGGTAATAAATCAAAGATTTTGCGAAATTGATCGTCTATTTCTTCAAAAGGTACTTGACCTTTTTTATCCAAAACTACCTCACCTGCTTTATTAAACACTACGACTTGAGGAACAGACCCAGAATAGTAATATCCTGGTTCTGTAGGGTCGTAGGTTTCTTTAGACGGGATAGTATCTACATTAATCGGCATAATCTCTGCTACCCGACCGTAGAATTCCTGTACCCGTGAGATAGAAATGGCATATCTTTTAGAATCGCTGCTGTCATCCAAATAAAAAGCCAAAAATATCGGTTTATGTTCCGCTAAAGTTTGTGCAAGTGTCTGCCTGGGAGGAACTAATGAACCGTTGCCAGCATAAACAACGAAGATGTTGCCATCATATAAATCATTATCGAGACCAGCATAAGCAGGTTGCGTACTTATAATGAAAAGACTTACAAGCAACAACAGGCATTTGGACAACCACCTTTGCCAGCTAGTAATTTGTTTATGTAAAAAAAGAAATTTTGTGCTATTCATCAAAAGGAACCTTGCAAGCTACTACTTGTCGTGAGTTTGTGCTGAATTCGGAAAACTGGGCTGGATATGTAATTACGCCCACACACTATTTTTTAAGATAACGTCTACTGAGATTATCTCTTGTAAGTGGATGATGGAGTTGAACGGAGTTCCGAGGTGGATGAACGGAGTTCTGAGGTGGATGAACGGAGTTCCGAGGTGGATGAACGGAGTTCTGAGGTGGATGAACGGAGTTCCGAGGTAGATGAACGGAGTTCCGAGGTAGATGAACGGAGTTCCGAGGTAGATGAACGGAGTTCCGAGGTAGATGAACGGAGTTCTGAGGTGGATGAACGGAGTTCTGAGGTGGATGAACGGAGTTCTGAGGTGGATGAACGGAGTTCTGATGTGGATGAACGGAGTTCTGATGTGGATGAACAAGATTTTAACTCTCCCTTGCTTCCCCTGCCTCCCCTGCCTTCCCCCCTTTCAAGGGCAGGTTTTTAGAAAAGGGTAGAAGATAGAATAAAACATCGTGACATAAAGCAGGTCATGAACGAGTATTCAGGTTTAAACAGCTGGATAGCGCAAAGTTACCACATTTAAGTCAGCCACAGGCGAAGGTACTGGCAATGTGGAGTAATGGATCTGGGAATGATGCTTTTCCCCAGGTCTAACAACAGTAGCTGTATTTTTAGCAGAACTACTGGGTGAGAACGGGCGATTGATTTGCTGAATGTACCGTATAGCAGGCGGGATAAGCGTAATTAATAGGAGTTACGCGCTCATGACTCATCATGCATTATTTGACTTTTTATTTAATGCTTATATACCTTTCTGGTTGGGATGAATATCATCACGCTTTAGGAAGGCATAGCGAATTAATTAAATTTACTACGAATGCTATCCAGTATCTTGAAGCAAAGACTGATAAAAGCCAGCATGATATCTATCAAATAATTCAAGATGACATTCTCAAATTACTTCAAAGTCAAATTGAGGCACACATCAACCTCATCCAATTTGATGAAGCTGAAAAACTACTAAAGCAAGCTAGACAAATTCTTCCAGCCAAGCAATCAGACAAACTAGAGGGACAACTCAAAGAAAAAAAATTAAAGGGTAGGCATAAGGGTAACAATAAGTGTTTCTTTCATTTATGACTGGCTGCAAGTGCAGCTAGTCAATGCTCTTATGAAAATAATCACTAGTTTTAAGCACAAGTAAGCAAAAATTAAGCCCAACTCCTTTACCTTTAACCCTCTTTGGAGACGCTACGCGAACGGGAAGCAAGCTACGTTCCTCAAGCCAACCTAAGCAGTTTAAGGGTTTTGGCGCTAACCCAAGCGTATTGAGCTATAAATGCTCAAAAAATACTCAAAGTGCTGTGTTAAATACAAAAAGACCAGCCTCCCACAGCTGGTCTATAAAATATTTTTTTGCGTTGTCTTCTCAAGAGAGTTAAAACCCAATTGCGCGTTCCCAAAATGCAACGGGCAACTTTTCTTAACAATATTGTAACAGTCAACACAGATTTTTCAGGAATATTCATCAAAAAAAGATATTAGCAAAGCTTAAAAGCCTCTATCTATTAGAAGAATTCAGTAGAACGTAGGGTATAGACTGACAAAACCAGAGGTAGAGGAAGCAGAAAAGAATTGACCAATAACCAATACAACTCTTGGAGAGGCTGCGCCCTAAGCGTAGCTATGCCGCAGGCTTTACGACTACACGGTAGTTGAGCGCAGTCGAAACTCAGTACAAGTGACTAGTGACTAATGACTATTTGTGGTTTTCCCCAAAGGATGCTTTCCTGCTTGTAAATCGCAATTCCCGGTTTTGCTCCTTTGGGTTTGTAAACGTGTTTTGGCTGAGTGTAAACTACTGGCACTTGCTCACTCTGACGCGCACGACTGTAGTATGCAGCAAGATTAGCGACAAATTGCAAATCAGCTTCTTCTGCCACAGCACCGGGTTCTAGACGTAGTAGCAGATGACTCCCTGGAATTTCTTGAGCGTGGAACCATAAGTCATAATCCCCAGCTACACGAAAGGTTAATTGGTCATTTTGGCGATTATTGCGGCCGATTAAGACTTCAAAGCCACTGGGGGTAAGGTAACGATGAAAGTTGGTGCTAGGAGGTTCATTTGCACTGCGACTGCGATATTCTGGATCTTCTAGATACTTTTGCCCAATCAACTCTTCACGGATTTCTTCTAAAGCTCGTAAATCTTCTGATGTTTTGTAAGTGTCTATTTGAGCGATCGCAGCTTCTACTTGTTCTAAATACTCAATTTCTGTCTGCACTTCCAACAGTAACGGTTCCACGGCAGCACGAGCGCGTTTCAGTTTTTGGTGCTGTTTGTAAAGACTTTGGGCATTTTGGACAGCATTTTTATCTGGCTGGAGAGCGATCGCTACTGGCAAGTTTGTATCAAAATCAGCAAGGATAATTTGTTTCATCCCTGGTTCCCAGTTTTGCAGGTGAGCCATCAATAAATCAGCTTTTTGCCGATACTCGTCGGCTTGATCTGATTGCTGCAAGCGCGTTTTAAAGGTTTGAGCCTTGTTGCGTAATTTCACCAGAATATTATTTAATTTCTGACTCAACTGATGGCGCAATTGAGAAAATAACTGTTGGTCAATTTGGTTACTGTAGTAATGGTTGAGCAACTCCTGGATATCTTTGACTTTTTCCACTACACCCCAACCCATTACGGTGTAACCATCTTTTGTCCAAGCAGGTTGAAATTTCTTGGAATCCAAAGCTTGCAGCCATTCTTGCCAACGCTCAAACAACCTTCGCCAATCGTCGGGGTTGAGAGTATCGGTAGATGTTTCTGGTGTGATATTTGCTTCTAACAGCATTAACTCCAGCAATGCTGCACTCAAGCCACTATAACTTTTCAGTAATTGCCGCTTAATTGCTCCTGGTACTAAACTTACCCTTTCTTGCCAACGTTCTTGGGATTCGCTCAAACTGGGAACAGTTCCAGTCAGTTTTGGTGGTGTTTCATAAGGTTGTCCGGTTTGGATGGGACGGACACTAGATTGTTGCTGACTGACTTGATGAGCTGCGGTGATAATTATATTGCTAGCGTCGGTGAGAATAACGTTACTATATTTGCCCATGATTTCTGCATAGACATGATACAGGGCGCTTTCTCCGGGACGACGGGCAAATTGTAAATCGATAACACGCTCCCAAGGCGCGATCGCTTCAATACCCACCAATGCTAAACCACCCAATTGGTGTATTAATTGTTGGCTAAAGGTAAAGGTATCTGGCGATCGCGGTGGTGGATCGCCAATACAAATATGTGCAGCTTGGGGATGCCAAGAAATCTGTAGCCAATCACGCTGTTTCAGGGTGCGTAATGCTATAGCAATAGTATAGCGATCGCGCTGATAAACCTGTTCTGTCCGCGAGGGCAGCCAGTTAGCGCGTATTTCGCTACAAGTAGCTGTAAGGGTGGTGAAGTCAACTGGTTGCATAGCCGTTCGCGTTCAAAGGTCGATGCTCAGTATACTTCCATCATCTCTAATATTGATATTAATGTAGGGTAGATATCCCCAATTGCTTCCCTAACAAATATAGAGACGCAAAATTTTGCGTCTCCTACAGAATTTATCGCTATGTAAAATGATTTTATCTGAAGTGGATTAAGTTGCTTGAAACACTATTTAGCAACCAATGCAGGTTCTTTTGCTGATGGTTCTAACAATTGAGTGTAAAGTTCACTCAACTGAGTTGCGACACCATGCCAACTAAATTTGCTTTCAGTACGTTTTCTGCCAGCTTTACCCAATTCGTCTCGCCACTCTGGATTAAAGAGAATTCGGTCAATAGCAGACGCAAAAGCACCTACATCTTGTGGTGGTGCTAATAAACCAGTTTGTTCATTAACTACAGTAAACTGAAGTCCACCGACATCACTAGCCACAACCGGCGTACCGCTTGCCATCGCTTCGATCGCTACGAGTCCAAAGGGTTCGTAGTGGCTAGGAACAACGCAGACATCGGCAGCTGCATAATAAGTTGGTAAAATATCTTGACTGAGACGACCAGCAAAGATGGTCAAGTCAGTGATTCCTAATTCGTGGACGATTTGCTCAATGCGATCGCGCTCAATGCCGTCGCTGTTACCTGGAGTACTACCACCACCAATAATTAGCTTGAGATTCTTCGAGTCGCGTAGTTGAGACTCGTTAACTGCACGCACTAGGGTTTCTATACCTTTGCGTTGGTCAAAACGCCCTACATATAATACAACTTTGGCATCTTTGGCAATTTCCAGTTCAGCCCTAGCTGCTTCTCGTCCAATGGAACCAAAGCGCTGAATATCTGTACCGCAGGGAATGATATCGATATTACCTTCAGTGGAAACTAGCGATCGCATGTGTTGCTGTTCTTGCGGACTTGTCGCCACAATTCGCTCTGCTGTTTCCAATACCTGTTTTTCTACTGCTAATCGCTGACTGGCAATCAGAGGAATATTTTCTATCGTGTTGTACTTGACTGCTCCTAATGAGTGGTAGGTGTGAACCTGTTTACTCCCTTGGATTTTCTTTAACTCCATCCCCACCCAACTAGAGAGCCAATAGTTAGTATGAACTAACTCGTATTTAATCTCATTTTTTATCTGAAATTTGAGGAAATTATCCACAAATTCTGGCAAATATTCAAAAATTTCATCTCGCGGCACAAACTCAAGGGGCCCAGCTTTTAAACGAATAGTTCGACAATTGTCCCCATGTTCAACAATCAAGTCTTGCTCCAGACTTACTTTGCGGGTAAACATATCAACTTGCCATCCCAGCTGCGCTAGTGCTTCACCCACTTGGCGCACATAAACATTTTGTCCCCCAGCTTCTTCTTTCCCTATTTCAATCGCCGGGTCTCCGTGGACGGAAATCAAGGCGATACGTTTTTCGGTGGTAGAGTTCATAGTTTGTGTGTTGCTGATTTTAACAAAGCTCTAGCCTGTTTCAAGTACGTGTGTAACACACTTACTTGAATTGTTGAGAAACTTTGATTAATATTTATTTTAATTTAATACACCTAATATTTTTTTACATCTTCTGCCAGAAGTATAATTTTAGGTTAAGTATTTATATTTAATTTCTTTAGATAGAGGAAAATTTATACCTCATATTTCATACTTTTGATAGATAAAAATTATAGTTTTTCACCTTTTTTTATGCTTATCTAAATTAATTAAATAAACACTTAACGTGAATTTGACAAATTGACAGCAAAAATTAGGAGTTAGAAGTTATATTCACCATGCAAAAAATCCCACCCACAAGGGAATAAGATTTTTGATTTTTTTGGTAAATGTAAGCAACTACCCGACTGAAAAATTGACCCCGAAGTCAAGTACAGTCTTAATTTTGGGGTGTAAAATTGACAAGTATTTATGAGTGTAGCTAAGTAGCTAACTGACAATACTATATGTTATTTTTACAATCTTAAAAGTGGGATTAACATTTGCTGACTATAGATAAACCTTTATTAATCCTCTTTGACATCTGATGCACAGGTGTAATTTGAAACTAGTAAAACGCTTACTTCTGACATTGAAGTTAAAAGCACCTAGCACAGTTAACTCACCACGTTGAACTCAAGTTGTATTAAGTAGTTATAATAACTGTTAAATATTGATGCAAAATCGGGTACTTTATTGAATTTGCTTCGAAAAGTCTCAGATTATATTTTCAATCATTAATAAATTTCAGGAGCAAATCAGGTGTTTACTTCAACCTTACTCGCTGCTGCAACTACACCCCTGCAATGGAGTCCGACAGTTGGACTGATTATCATTATTGCTAATATCATTGCCATTGCTTTTGGGAAATCGACCATCAAATATCCCAATGCAGAACCAGCACTACCCTCATCTAATCTTTTTGGTGGTTTTGGTTTACCAGCCCTTTTAGCAACCACTGCCTTTGGTCATATCTTAGGAGTGGGCGCTGTTTTAGGGCTGCATAACCTGGGAAGAATTTAGGTTCTTGCCCAAGTTAGCCTTTATTTGATGATTCTTTTGTCTCCAGCATTGAGCCAGAGAGTGTTAATTCTCTGGCTCTTTTTTATAGATAAATTGTCTAATATTCGCTGGATTGCTCTTAAATTCTAATCTGTACTAACTCTTAACGAATGTCCACTCAAGTACCTTGATGGGGGCCTCTTGTAGCGCTTGAGTTAGTTGGGCACTGCTCTCAAATTTCACCTGGGAGAGGTCGCAGGCTTCGACGTTAACCGTGAATTTATCCTCTTGGAAGGGCCAGGGTTTGACAACAACCAAGTTATCACTGCGCTGCATGATGTCATAGCGCTCACCTTCAGGGCCCTTGCTAATTTCTAAAAACCGCTCATCATCAGGTAGTTCTTGCTGACATAAGATGAGAGAAAGGCGATCGCACCACTGCATAAACGCATAAGCTGCATCAACTTCCTCCTTTTTTATCCCCAGTTCCTTCCGCCAACGTTGCTGGTTTTGAAGTTGCTCATCCAAAAGTTTGTCTAGTTTGGAACGCTTACCCCGCCTTCCCTCATTTAGACGGCTGATGTGCATGGAAATTAATAAAGCTACCCATCGTCCACGGTAAAGGGCATTCTTTGCCAAATCAGCCAATTTCTGTACTTCAGCATCTACATCGGCATTTGAGGACAGCATGAAGTCCTTTGGCGCACCGGCTTCAGTCAGAATATCTTCTTCCCACTCTTTCTCTAAATCATCGTGATGAGAAATTGCAGCGATGGTTTCATATAATCTTACTGGCGCATCTTTACGTCGCCATTGCCCCGCCAGTTGAGCTGCTAATAAGGCATGGGCACGATGGTAAATGACTTCCCAACCATTTGGCGTAGCGTTGACAATCACAAATTAATCTCCTGATTCTTAGTTTTGATTTTGAGTTGAATCTGAATTCAGAAACGTCGGGCTAGATATTATTGAAGAGGCGATCGCTCTGACTTTTTCAGTGTGACTTATGATTTACACCCATTTTAATTTGAGTGCAATATAAGTCCATCCTTCATAACGCAGAGATATGTAGCTAATACTCCCAACTTCTCTAAGAAATCGGGAGTATGCTTCTTCACCAACCTTCGGATGAGGAAACAGGGAACAGTGAAGATTTTCGGTTATATGCGGATCTGTCCGCATCAAAAGCTTTAGATCCCTAAAAATCCCCCCTTTTTAAGGCTACGGTGTACACACAAGTCTTTAAGAATTGCCCTACAAGCTATTTGATCCCCCGGCCCCCCTTTTTAATTGGCAAAAACCTCTCAAAATCCTCCTTTTTAAGGAGGATTTTGGAGGATCTACTACATTTTGGTTTTGTAGAGAGATGTGTGTACCCTGTAGCCTAAAAAAGGGTGGGGTTAGGAGGGATCAATAAGTACCCAAAATCACAGGCAGATACTTTTCAACAAACTTCTAAGAGTGGCTTTCTAGGGGATTAGCAATGTACTTGAATGTTGGCTCAGAATTCCAAGGGCCACGCTCATCTTTACCATTACCGTCTGTAGATAGGTTGTAGTAAAGAGCAACAGTTTCATCTGGCTTAATATTACCAAAGAATGGATCTGTCAACTTACCCAGTGAATCTAGAGCTTTCATAAACATCTGGGTATGAGAAATTTCTCGTGTTAACAGATGGACTAAAGTTTCTTGGGTTCCTTTGTCGGTTGCCAACTTAATTAACTCTTCGTAAGTCTGACGAGCGCCGGCTTCTGCTGCAACGTTAGCCCTTAAATCACGGACTACATCTCCACCTTCATTCAAGTAACTTGCAGTCCAAGCATTACCCTGACTATCCAGAAAATGAGGTCCAATCCCGCGAACTGCAAAGAGAGTACTCTTATAAGCCTCTGTTTGATCCACATTTTTGGTATGAGCTTCAATGAGTTTACCAACCATTTCTAAATGGCTGAATTCCTCGATTGCAATGTCTTGGAGCATATCTTTAATTCCAGCATTTTCAACATGGAATGATTGCACCCAATATTGTAAAGCTGCGCTAAGTTCTCCGGTAGCTCCGCCAAACTGTTCTAAAAGTAATTGAGCAAAACGAGGGTTTGGTTCACTAACGTTAACTGCATGAATAGGCTCTTTTTTGTGAAAAAACATAGATTTACACTTCCAAAAATATGATGTTACAGAAGGGATTGGATGGTCTTTTAGGATTGTTCCAGAGAGAGCTAATTTGATGTTTGATGGCTTCTCAACCTGGGAAACTATAAGACCAATAAAATACACTGGTCATGTCAGTGTTGATAACTGCCAATCAGCGATTAGGCATTGCTGCTTCTTCTGATTAATCCCCATAGATAAATAGCAACAATTGCGCCAAGCACAGCCACCAAAATACCAGGAAGAGTTAAACCAGCGCCAGCCGCAGTAATTTGCAGAGTTCCTGTTCGCAATAGAGTAAACAGACTTCCACCGACGAAAGCACCAATGATACCTAAAATCATTGTGGAGAGAATTCCACCACCTTGATAGCCAGGATAAATAGCTTTAGCAATCGCACCTGCCAAAAGTCCTAAAACTACCCAAGCAATAATACTCATAACTGCCTCAACAATCTCACTTGTATCTAAGTTATCAACTCTGATTCAGAATTCTTTCTACCAGATGGGATAAATGCTAAATCCAAAAGTTAGACAAAAGAGTTTACATATAAATTAGATGGAAATTGCCATTTGACGTTTATAGCATGAAAATGCTCAAGGATTTTTTGGCAGCCAAATAAATAAAAAATTATTAAATCTCTAATATTTTTCTATTAAGCTTTACTAGTTACAGCACTTCCGTCTGTTATAAGGTACACTAGATTAAAATATAAATACCTTTAAATGAAGTCTTACTCTGTCGAGCTTCGAGAAAAAATAGTTGCGGCACATCTTCAAAAAAACATTTCGATCAGG
>NZ_JADEXT010000040.1:0-5368 GCF_015206985.1 Nostoc sp. LEGE 12447
GACGGCTTTTGTGTACATATTGCTGCCAAAATTGCATCTCACACACTACGTTTGTTGCTTCGCCGACATTTTGGCATTAATGTTCTCACTTTCCAGTCTCAACCTCTTTAATTCACATTAGGCGTAATTCACCTCATAAAATTGATAATTGCAGTGATTCTTGGCTGATGACTCTTGCATTGGTTGACATCCCTGACACTTCATAACAGCGAGTAGTCAAAGCCTTGTGATTGAGCAATAAATCAGCCTTCTTTCGTTGTCCAGCTAGAGGGCGAAAATGGTACTTGGGATGCTGGATTATACCTGTTTTATATAGGTACTGATAGAGCGTTCTATCAATCTGGTACACTCTAGAATTGGTGAGTAGGGTTGAGTCATAGACTCTGCGATTATTATTCATTGCTGCCTCTATTGAATCGGAAAGAGTACAAATGATTACGTTGCAAGGCTGTCATTGAAAGCATAAGCTTGCCCCTCAACTTGGGAATAGAACTCGATATTTAGAATCGCTTCGTGAATCTCCATCAAGGCTTGAACTGCATCACCCAGACGCAGGTCATTCGATGTGCTGAACCGCTCTGATGCTTCAATTTGTTTGTAATTTGGGGATGCTTGCACGAACCTTAGAGTTTGTTCGCAACCGAGGATTATGGTCATAATTTCGGTTGTTGTTAGGCTTGGTTGTGTCTTTTGGGTGTCTTGGTCGCTCATGACTTGTTTCTTCTCCTTTGGGTTTTGATTGGTGCGGTTGGTGCTTCTGGCTCACTGTTTGACGCTTGTGGCTGACTCGGTTTCTGAAGTACATAGCTGATGACCCCTGCGCCACCCACGGCTGCGGCAATGGTGAACATATTGTTACGACCGAAGTACTGCACTCCGAAATAGCCAAAAGCAATCGCTGCTGCTGTTGCTCCAATGCCTAAAACCATGTTTCTAAATCTGGATTTGGTCATGCTGCTCCCTTGAAATTAGTGACCATTGCGCTAAGTGCCGATTTATTGGGCTGTGTAGATTGCGGTGTTTCGGGTTTTGGTGATGTTTGCACATTGCCGTGTTGAAAAACCAGCTTCTCTACACCTGCTGAAAGTGCTTGTGTTGGCGCGTCTTGGGGTAAATCAAAAATCTTGCACAATTCAATTACTGCTAAGTAGGAGATGGTTATACGCCGAGATTCGTAATTCATTGATTAAGCTCCCAAAGAAATTTGAGTTAATAGTTTCAACCCCAAGGCATTGATGAATTGGGGATTATTCAAAATCACAAAGCCAAAACCGGCTAAGTTTTGATCCACCACTGGTAGAGAAACACCCCCACCCCAGGCGACAAGGTATTTAGCGCGGTCTAGATAATTGCCAGCAGTCACAAAGTTGGCGAATTTCTCAATCCTGTTACTCCACCACTCATCTAGGCATTGGCTATACTCGGTTTCAAACTTTTTACCTGTCAGGTGATTGCCGCCGTATGTGAAAGTGCCTTCTACAATTCCCTGGTTCACCAAACTGGGCGAGTGCTTCACATCCTTGGACAGCAAGCTCACTCGGTCGTTTCGTTTGTCTAGTGCCTCTGCAATCATCGAATGCAGTTCACCCGCTCCACCTTCAATCAAGTGACGGTCAATCACTGCGCCACTCCCGTTGAACACAGTAATCAACCAAGTCGATGAACCGATATCGAGTGCGATCGCTAATTCTGAGGGGTCAAGTACCAGGGACGCTTCACCGAATAAACAGTGGGCAATGCTTCCAAATCCTTCGGGGTAAATGCCTGTAACTACAATTTCAACTGTCTTGCTGACAATGGAACGGGTTACAGGGTGCAGATGCTCAAAGGTGTGAGTCCCTTCGACTCTGCGCTTAATCTCTTGTCCCCAACGTTCTGGGTTATGGTTGCTCAAACTAATTGAAAGCTTGACCCCATTGGGAATATTTAAAACTGCTAAGTCTGCAAGGATGCTTTCTAGTGCCAGTTCTGCTTTTTTGGCTTTGTCCTCGTGGAGTAAGGTGTGGTCACTTTGGGCTAGAGCCGCACTGCCCCAGAAGAATTGAACGTCTTTTAAGTCAAGCCGCGTTCCTTCTACATAACGTACCCATGCCCCATCTTTTGAGATGGTTTCGTGGTGCATGATGTTGCGGTTACGAACTAGTGAATATGCAGCAGGCATCATGATGGAAAAATCACCGATGATTGCCTTGCCATACCCTGCACCTGAGTCTTTACCGGCGATAAGGTCAGTTAGCCCTGATTTGGCTAACAAGTCTGCCTGAACTAGCCAATTTTTGGCATTGGAATATAAGGTTGTCATGGTTCTGTTGTTTGTTAAAGTCTTGATTTTTCTGGCTTTGCAGAATTTAGAGGCGCTTATCGCCTTAAATCCACATATCCGGTTGGAGGCTTGCCGTAGCATCACTTTCTGGCTTCTATTGCCTTTGTTGAGTGGCGTTTTTTGGCTTACATCTTTAATATAGCTCGAAAACTCGAATACTCAAGTACTCGAAAAATGAAATTTACTTATACTTTGGCGATAATTAAGAAAATTAATTAATGAGTATTCGAGCTATGGAGGAAAAGAAAAAACCAGGAAGACCATCAACCAATAAAGATGACCCTGTTTATGTCCGTGCCAGAGTGCCACGAGAACTCCACAAATCTTTCAAGCTTGCTTGCACGGAAGATGATTTGGTTATGGAAGATGTAGTCAAGGATTTGATTAAAGACTGGCTTACAAAAAGAGGCAAGAAAAATCCCGCTTAGATTTCCGAGTATTAGAGCTATATAATAAATTAGAGTCCTGTTACTTCTCCCAATTCTAAGTTTGAGGGGAGGTGACGTGAATGAAGACAACTTACAGAACCTCAATTACTTAAAAACTATCAACTTTTATTAAGTAATTTCAAGTAAAAGTCAGGTCTTGTTAGATATGAGACGACCAAAAGTTCTGTAAAATCAGGCAAGAACGTAAATAAAGCTTGTAAAGGAGATAAATATACAACAGCACCAAAAATTAAAAGGGCAAAGCGCTACTAGGTAGTAAACGTTTTGCCCAACAGTAAAAACTAAATATTTCAAATTACTTGGAAGCGGGGTTTATCTCTAGACGACCAAAGAAGTGGAAGGAAGGTGAGATGTCTAACCACTAATTGGCAAAAGAGACTAGTCCGCGCTGCTTACTCATAATTATATATGAGTTGCTGTGGCAATTTATAAATTTCTGCTTGCAGATTTTGGCAAGAAAATTCATTAAATTGTTTTTATTAGCTCAAAAAAGGCAAATTCAAGCAATACAGCGAATTATGTAGATATTAGGATTTAGCAGCGCGATAACCCCCTCCAGATACTGAAAACCAAAGTATTTGAGGGAAAAATCCGTGATTAATAACAACCGCGTACTTCAACCACATGAAGTTATAGGGGGGTACGAGATCATATCCCGCCCCTCTCACATAGAAGCGCACCATTGGAATGAATGGCTAGCCAGTGCTGTTGACCCTGGAATTATTGCGCTAAACGTCATTTCCGTATCAGGCACAGCCGCCTACGATTACCTGTTCTATGGTCAAAACGTCCCCCGCCGTAACGATGGACGACTCAGAGACGGGGTACTCAAGAATTATCGCCACATCGAAGGACTGAACTGGTGGTGCAGTGGCGTTGACCCGCTCAACGATTATAGCCCGATGATGTGGGGCGGCATGAAGCCCGATCGCCCCAGGCGCGACCTGAACAAAGTTCTTAAATTCATCAAGTATGAACATCCCCTAAGAGTGCCAACAAGGGCATTCTTCCTGGCAGTACCAGATTACATTTGGGAGAGTGTAGCCGCCCGATATGACTTGCCCATCAGCGATGAAGATAGGGCATTAGGCTTCTGGCATTGGGTATGGAAGTACAACATCCCAGTTGTGATTTGTGAGGGGGCCAAAAAAGCAGGGGCATTACTCACTATGGGCTATGCAGCGATCGCCCTTCCTGGGATAAACAGTGGCTACCGCAATCCCAAAGATGAATTTGGGCAACCCACAGGTAATTTACATCTAATTCCAGAGCTACAACACTTCGCCACCCTTGGACGTAAATTTATCATCTGCTTTGACCACGACACCAAGCCAGAAACAGTTCAACGGGTGAATATTGCCATTAGCCAAACCTCGAAACTGTTAACTGCCTGCGGCTGTCAAGTCTTAGTGACACAGTGGAGTTACCCCGAAAAAGGCATTGATGACTTAATCGCCGCTAGGGGGCCAGCTGTTACTGATGAAATCATAAAACTAGCACTGACAAAAGAAAAATGGCAGGTCAAAGAGTACAGCCGACTCTCAATTGAGGCGGCACTCGTCCTCAATCAGCGTTACCTGGGAGCATTGACCATCCCGGAAACCGCTAAACTGATTTTACTCAAATCCGTTAAAGGTTCTGGTAAAACCGAGTCATTTGCCGCGATCGTTGCTGAGGCGATCGCCAACGGTCAACCGGTTATCCTCTTATCGCACAGGGTACAGTTAGCCCAAGCGATCGCGGATCGGGTAGGCATCCCCTACATCACCGAAGTCAGAAACAGCGAAACAGGAGTTTTACTCGGTTTTGCGTTGTGTGTAGACAGTTTACACCCCAACGGTCAAGCCAGATTTAACGCCCTTTACTGGAAAGAACCGCTAGTAATCATTGACGAATCTGAACAGGTAATCTGGCACTTGCTCTCTGCCAACACTGAAGTTAAGAAGCATCGGGTCGAAGTCCTCAACCAACTTTCACAGTTGTTCAAAAATGCCTTTGCTCCTGGACGGGGTAAAGTCATCCTGGCTGATGCTGACTTATCTGATTTATCGCCAGAAATGGTTATGGGTCTTGCAGAAACCCAAGTTACCCCTTGGGTAGTCGTCAACAACTGGAAGGGACAACCCTGGAACATTTACCACTACAAACAAACTACCCCGGTTAATTGGTTAGCTGCTCTGGAAGCCCACATCAAAACCGGGGGTAAGCCCTTTATTGCCGTTGATTGCCAAAAAGCTAAATCAAAATGGGGAACCAAAGTCTTAGAAGCGAGGTTCAAGAAACAATTTCCCGATCGCAAAATACTTCGTATTGACTCCGAAACGATTGCCGACCCGCAACACGAAGCTTACAACTGCATATCGAGATTAAACAAAGTACTGCTGGAATATGACATTGTGCTGGCCTCCCCATCCATCGGCACAGGGGTCAGCATTGACATTTGGGGGCATTTTACCAGCGTTTGGGGGTGCTTCCGGGGAGTAGCACCAGAAAATGCCACTCGCCAAGCCTTAGCCCGTGTCCGAGAGGCGATACCGCGTCATCTTTGGGTAGCCAGTCATGGCTTAGGAAAGATTGGCAATGGAGCAATTAACCT
>NZ_JADEXT010000040.1:5463-63332 GCF_015206985.1 Nostoc sp. LEGE 12447
CAAGCTAACTTGAAGCTGCTACAAAATGCTTCATTGATCATTGACGGCGATGAAATCAACATTAACCGCACTGCCTTAAACGTTTTTGGCAAAATGGCCTGTCGCATCAATGCGGGTATGATTCATTACCGCGACACTGTACTAGAGGAATTAGGTAACGAAGGTCATAACATTGTCGATGTCCATGACAACAAAATTCGCAAAAAGTTAAACAACGAAATCACAGCCCAAACAAATGAAGTTTACAACGGCGAATGTCAGGATATTTCTGCTGCCGATACAACTGATATGACTGCTGCCAAATATGAGGCGCTACAACAGCAACGGGCTAAAACCACAACTGAACGCCACATTGAGCGCAAATATAAGCTAGAGCAACGTTACGGTGTGGATGTTACCCCAGAACTGATCAAAAAAGATGATCAAGGTTATTACCCACAACTGAGGCTGCATTTTTACCTGACCTTGGGCAGAGCGAAAGTCGCTGACCGCGATCGCAAACTGGGTGAAAAGATGCTTGCCTGTAAGAGCGCATGGCTACCAGACTTTAACGGTGGTCAATTGGGTTTAGTAATTCATGCCTTGGAACTGTTCAACATCCCCAATTTCATTGCCGATGACCGCGAATTCCGGGGGACTGATGCCGACCTAGTACAGATGGCTAACAATGCCCTATCTGTGAAGTGGCAAGTCAAAACCGTTTTGGGAATTACCCTCAATGACAATGACAGCCCCATCGTTATCTTACGGCGATTGCTCAAGAAGATAGGGCTGAAATTGAAATACATCTGTCGAGATGGCACGGGCGAACGCCAGCGAGTTTATCGTGTGGTTGACGGTGACGATGGGCGAGATAAAATCTTCCAAAACTGGCTGTCTAGGGATGCAGCCCAGGCTTAACCGGAATCTTTAACTGTAAATCTATCAAAATACTGCGCCAGTTGTAGCCTTTACCTACAGCAGGGGTTGCCTCATGGAATAATTGCGACTTTCGTACCATTTCCCAGTGCAGACAAGCTTAATAATGTGATAGTTAGGACTACCATTCGTCCAAAATGCCTGTTTTCGGTTCCGTCCACTAACGGTAATTAAATAGATAAACAAATTTACTGGACGATCCATACAGGTCAATCACACAGGTAAATGGTCATGAACCCATTAACCCCCAGTAATGGATTTAAAGCCAGCCAGCCTGATGTATTAAAGCCGTAAAGCAACTGTCATCTGTCAACAGAAGAAAAATAACTTCAAAGCTCACTAAAGTTCGTTTTCAAAGTCAGCTTCTAAATCTTGTTCAAACCAGTGTTCTGCCCACTTTCGAGAAAATAGCGACCCGACACGAGAGCAAAACGCTTTCAATTGTTGTACCTCAGTATTACTGTATTTCTCTTTGGACAGGCGCTCGAATAAAAAGTTTGAAATCTCTGTGGGGGTTGGGGAGGTGTCATCCGACCAAAACTCCTCGTCGTCATCGAGAATACATGGGCAAGCCATTTCAAACAGAATCATTGAGCGCAGTGAGTAGTCTGTTTCTTCTAGAGATTTATTTTTTAGAACTTTGAGGAGAATTTCCTCATCCACAAGACAAACTATGCGATATAAGTCGCACCAAATCTCATGATTATTCTGCCTCTGAACTGAACAGACAGTAGATATATTTTCAACAGTTTGTGCATCAATCGGGCTGAGGTGATCCTGGCAGAACAATCTTGAGATAATTGATTGGGTATCTTTGTCTATGGGAATCTCGATTTCATCTCCCAACCAATCGCTAGAGTTTCCCGCAGTAAAAAGCTCCCAACATAAATTGTTAGGTAAATTAATTAAGGCATTTACTAGAGGCGATATATCATTTTGTACATTGTTTTTGGGAGACTGACGAACTCTTCCATAATTAGGATCTAACGTTTTCCGCCGTTTGGCCTCGCCCATGTTGTATTTCTCCTACCAATAACACTTTTGTGTATCTGCTTATGAATGCTTCTGAGTTGCTCTAGCGTTACGCTGCTCTTGAGAGAGATTTTACCGGAGTTAAGCGGTTAATTAATTTACATTCAAATCCCTTAAATTATTACTTGCTTTAGGGTTTGAGAATTTCTGGATTTTGCGCCTTCAAGCCTTAAAAATAAGCCAGCTTTAATCAACTCCGGTTCATTTCTAGTAATCCATGCAGTTAACCTGCCCATAACGGAAATCTCTATTCCTTCATAGTTCACTGCTTCTGTAAAGCCTGCGTCAAGTGAATCAATTCTATCGATAACTCTATCTACAATCGGATGAAAATCTACCTCTATTGCTCCTAACTCCAATACAGATTGTCTGGTTTTAGATGAGTTGTACTTGATGAACGCTTTTTCGGCTTCACCCCAATACAAATTTCTCACCACTACATAATCAACCTGATTACCACAAGCTTCTATTAATCGTTTGAGTTGAATTACGCTGTCTTTGACTCTGCCTAGTACCGATACCATAGTAATGCGATAGCCCAAGCTTGACGATTGCACATCTTGAACAAAATCCTTAAAATAATCTCCCACTCCAGACGGCAGATCCATTAAAGCTACAGTAGGACTTAATTGCTGTAAATCATTCTTGAAAATCTCGTTGAACCCATGTTGATTAAATTTGATTGTTTTGACCCCTCCATTTACAACTCTGTTATAGTGTCTCCAAAGTTGTGGATTGTTAGAGTCGCAGTCATACGCTACAACATGAATCAAGTTGGCCAAGTACATATCTAATAGAAACCTAGCCACAATACTTTTACCTGTGCCTCCCTTTTCTCCAGTACACACTACTATTCTTTTATTCAGTGCTGCTCTTTCTCCATTAATCGGGTAAGTTTGACTCATAATTCAACCAGTTTATAAATCTTCAGCACTGTAAAGTTTTGGTTGAAAGGCAGGGTTGTTTAATTCACCCTCTAGGTTTGATTCAGCCTGTTGCTGCTGCGGTGCTGGCTGTTTACTTTTTCTCTTGCCCTTTGCACTATTTACTGTTGATTTATCCGGTTCACTACTACCTTGATCTGACGTAGTATTTACCACTGCTGACTCAGTTTCAATCGCAGTATTTTCAATCGCAGTATTTCCCACCGTTAGCTGAGTTTCAGTAGCCGGATTTGATAAAGTACTACTGTTGCCCCTTGAGTCGGTCTTTTGATGGCGATGAGTGCTTTTCTTCAACTCACCGATTAAATATTTGATTCTGCTGCCAGCCAAATTAATACCCAAACCCTTCAGCATCTCCGATACTTCATCATAACTGTAGCCGTACTTATTAGAGGTCAGCTTCTCAATGTACCGTCTCATTTTCCTGATGGCCTCTTTGTCCGATACATCTTCTCGTTCTTTTGGCTTTTGCTTCTTCAGCAAATTGATGGCCTTATCAATCTTCTCTTTCGTGATTACTTCTGAATTCTGATGCTCACTCATGGTTATCTCATAAATACCGATTAACTGATAATTATCGGCTATTTGAAAAAATCTGATTCAAAATCCTAAAAAAAATTGACGATTGCAGCTACGCTGAATCGCGCTTTCAGTTTGACGGCTATGCCAAAGTATTTTTTAGTGTGGTAGCTTCGCTGGTCTTCTTATTCAAGCTAATGCTAAAAAATCTGGCTATTACAGCTACGCTGAATCAGAGAATCTTACTTAAAACAGCTACGCTGAATTATTTTTTAGTATTGCGGCTACGCCGGACTATTACATTGTGTGGCAGCTACGCTGAATCAGAGAATTTTCATATAGTGGCTACGCCATTTGTACCCACTCTGTAGCGGCTACGCCGAACCAGAATTTATCTCCTGCTTGATTTGATTCAAATTCCGGCTACGCCGTTGCTATCTCCCTCTGTAGATTGTAGGATAGTCAGCATCACGGCTACGCCGTTGTACTCCCGCCTTCAGCCCCCTGCTCTGACCTCCGTACAGCAGTAGTATCAGACACCTCCATCTCCCCCCGTATTTGGGCTAGAAGCAAGCCGTGCCTTTTGCCTACGGCAAACCTCGCTACGCTCGGACGACAGGCTTGCCAAAGTGGGAAGTTTCCCCCTTTGGATACCCCCTCTCATACCTCCCACAGTTATGCGCCCGAAACTGTCAAAAAACCTGCTTCGTACTAAAACATTGGAAGCTCGTGTCAACGCAATCGAACACGAGATGATTAAGCTCAAAGCACAAGACGCGGGACTAAGCATAGCTGAATTAACTAGACGCAGTGTTTTACTAAAACCACTGCCCAAACGACTGAGCAAAATAACCCTAGCTACTTATAGAGAATTAGTACGCATCGGCAGCAATATTAACCAACTCACCAGAGCTACTAACACAGCTATTAAAATGGGACTGCGACCACCCGCAGATCCAGAACAACTAAAACAGCTACAAGAACTCTTACAACAAATTGGTCGGGAACTGTCCCAAATCGAAACTGAAATTACTGATGATGATGACATAGAAGATGATGGTGATTCGGAAGACTGGGAGTAAAAATGATTGGCAACCAAACCAAAGGTAAAAGCTTTCGCGGACTCCTTGACTATCTTGAAAACAAAGAGGAGTCATCCTTAATTGGCGGCAATATGTTTGGCACAAATACCAGAGAATTAGCCAGAGAATTCCGACTGTCTCGACAACTTAATCCAGAAGCAGAAAAAGTAGTTCACCATGTTTCGCTTTCACTAAGCCCAGGCGAACAGCTAGACAATGATACTTGGTGCGAGGTTGCCGACAAGTACATGAATGCAATGGGTTACACAGCTAACCAATATGCTATCTATCGCCACAGCGATCGCAACCACGACCATATACACATTTGCGCCAGCAGAATCAGTTTGGATGACGGCAAGATTACCCGTGATAGCTGGGAGTATGTGCGCTCTGAAAAAATCATTCGACAGCTAGAACTAGAATATGGGTTACAGCAGACCCTCAATAGCAAGGATAAACTGAACCGCGCCCCCAGCGTAGGGCAACAGCGACGAGTTGAAAGAGAGCAACTAGAATACGAGCAGGGTGAGAGAAACACGCCGCCACAACAGCCTATCAAAACCCAACTAATTGAACTAATCGACCGTGCCACAGTAGATAAACCGACTATGCCCCAACTGATGGAACGATTGCAACTGTTGGGTATTGAGATGCGTCATGGGCTAACACGCAACGGTAAAAGTAAAGGCATCTCTTACTCATGGAATGACCAGAAATTTAGCGGTACTTCCTTGGGGCCTGCCTACACCTTCCCAGGTTTACAAAAACATAAGGAAATTGACTACCAACCAGAACGTGATGATGAGCGCATTAATCAAATTCTGGTGATTCCTGCTAAACCACTCCCAATTGAGCAGTTAGAAAAGTTTCTTCTTCTTATTGAACACAAACAACAACAGCCTCAGTTCACTCCACCACCAGAGGATACAGTTGTTTGGCAAGTGTTGCACAAGTACTTAAGCGAGAAACGCTACATACCAGATTATATTTCGCAAGGATTACATAATAATCAGTTGCTTTACATGGATGAGCAACGAAAAATTTTGTTTATCAAGCGTGATTTAGATGGTGAAAAAACTGGCGCATTAGTTTGGTCAAAGCCTAGAGAAAATCATCGCACTGTGGAATACGACCAAAACACCTCTACACAAAAAGGTTGGTTTTATCTGAGATTGGGAGGGCAACCAACGGACAAGGTAGAAAACGTCTTTTTGTGTTCTACACCAATTGATGCGATGTCAGCAGCCACTTTCCTGATGCACAAATGGCTTGGGCTACCGCCAACTAGAACGATGTTTATGGTAGCTGATGACCCGAATAACCTACCTATGGAATTTCTCAAAGATACTGATAAAGTTTTCCTGATGTTTAATAATGATTCACAAGGAAATTCTACTGCTAGTGCAGTATTAGAATTGTTGCCTCACAGTAAAAAAGTGACAACTTTTACTCCTGATTGGAGTCAGGAACTAGAAGCTCTTCTGTTAGAGGAGCAACAAAAGCGCAGACAGCAGGATCGTGGTTTTAGTCTGTGAGCCATGCTCCCGCGTACACCTGACTCGTGGGTTAAGTTCAAGAAAGAATTTTTGAAACACAATTGCAACATATCATGATTACGCATTGTCAATAAGATGGGGTCTTATTGACAATAAAAATAGCGCAAAAAAGTGGCTGTAATTTAGACGGGATATAAGTTACAGAAGATTTTTTTCCAAAACACTGGACGGCCAAAAGGACAAGAACTGGTCATTTTTGTCCTTTTGGCCGTCCGTTGACAGGTGGGCATTTGTCAGCAGAGCATGACAATTGAGTAAGGTTGGCGCTTACTGGACGGCCAAAAGGACAAAAAACCACTGTTTCTGTCCTTTTGGACGGCCAAAAATATTAGTGTCGGATGAGACTGATTTACTACGGTTAAACTACACTAAGTTTGCGGGGTTACGAGTGTTTAGTGTAGTTGTTGCGTTAGACGAGTTTTTGTTTCAGTTAACGCTAAATATATAGAATGGCTCCTGAACTCACAGGAGAAATTTTAGATTCACTTACTGAAGAAGTTGATCGATTAAGCGGGATTTTTGAAGTACAGTTGCAACACAAACGTATTATATATTCTCAATAATTTTAGAGTTATTGAGAATGAGCCAGTTTGATAAAAATGGCTAAAGGGTATTTGGTGTATGTATTAGACACCAATTTTTCAAAAAAGCGATGTGCAAAATAGCAGACATTTTGTAGTGAATAGTCAAAGTTCCTTGACAGCTATAACAGTTAGAAGCGTGTATAAGCTGTGCAAAATAGCAGACATTTTGTATATAAATAGGGGTTTTAGGTGCAAAATGTCTGCTATTTGTAACTGTGATTAATCAGACAATTTCACTACTTAAAACAAGTTTCATCTCTATTGACAAGCGTGGAGATTGTAAAAGGAACAATTTCTATTCAGGTATGAAGAAAAAAAATTGGATGTTAAGTGGGCTGGGTTAAGCTCTAGAAAGAATTATTGAAGTACAATTGCAACACAAGTGTATTATGTATTCTCAATAATTTTGAAGTTATTGAGAATGAAACAGGCGATTTTCATTGGCTGTAAGTCATTGTCAGTAAGCATTACGCCAGAATTTTTCAATAAATGTCTTATGCTCAACTGGTAGCAGTAGGGCTACTCTATAGCTACCAGTTGGGGAATGATCAAATTTTCAACAACTCGCTTTTTTACTACTCAACTGGTAGCTGTGTGTCACCAGTTGAGCTACCCAACAGCTACCACTTGGGTAAGGTATTTAGAACTACTATTTCAATACTGCTAAACTACATAAAGCCTATGTAAGAAGTGGTGTTTATAGCAAGCTTTGGTGTAACTAAAAAGTGGAGTGCAGCTTTTTGGTTACAAATGTAGTATAAAGTAATATGAAAAAGTAGAGTTTTGCTCAAAATGTGTTTCTAAGCAATAATTTGGCTTTAGATGACGCGCAACTACTCATTTTTGATCCAAAAGGTGTGAGCGTCCGTTTGAAGCAAAACAGAAATTCTCCGCCTAAATACTCCCTATTGCTACCCGCAATACTCATTTTTGTATCAAGTATTCTTATTGTGTCTAGGCAGACAACAGTGTACTGAAGATAATTTCTAGGTCAGGTTTAATCACAAGAATTGAATGCGATTTTTGGAGTAGACCCGTCAGTAGCCGTGTTGAACCGACGAACTCGTGACCGCTACGCTCTCGGAGTCGGTGGCTCTTACGGGCAGAAAGATTACTGGTTGGGCCAACTAAATCCAAAAAGCCCGCAAGAGCCACTCCGCTTTGCCGACTCCGAGCCACGAGTTCTTAAATCCTGGAATGCACCCCATTGGTGTCAAGTTAAGAAAAATAGATGGCTGTCAGCTAGACCACCGCCAAGTTGACCCAACCTTGCCAACCTTCCCAGCTACCCAACCACCTAAAAATCAACCACCAAGTTTAAACCCCACAGATAAAACGTATGCGGCGATCGCCGCTAAGTAAAACCCAATGTCAAGCTTGATGGTCAAGCCCCCAAGTAATCCTTGCCCCAAAATTATCAGGGTTACGGAGTGGCTCAAGCTCTACCCAAGTCAGGGCAAATAGAACAATTAGAATTGTCTATCAATCAGAATAGACAACCTTCAGTTAAAGGTTGTCTATTTGAGATATCTAGTGTAACCTTTGGACAGATTTCAATTTTACAAGTCTTCAGTTATTCAAACTATCTGGAGACATTTTTTATTTGAGCAAGTAACCCAAATACCCTGCTAGAAATAGCTTTGAATACTCAAGTAACACAGATTGGGCTTGGGTATCTATCACGCTACGCATAGCTAGAACCACAAAAACCACAGCAAACATAGTAAACAGAATCGTTTCTTTGTTCATAATCCTTATGAAATACAGGGATAGTTAAAAATAGCATGAGTTATTTGTTGATTAAAGAGATTTACCCAATATTGGGTAAAAACCTCATTTAGGGATTTTCCCCTAAATGTTAAAACCTCCTATGCTACTACACTTGTCTAAATAGTGTTTAAGTATAAAATTAGACTAAATAAACAATACGATAATAAATTTTCACTGTAGCTATTTCATTTCCTTTTCTGGGAACTATGAATAGGTAGTTTCCAGAAAAATATATGCCACGTAAATTAGAGATTTGTACACGCCCTGAGTGGTTTTTGGCTCAAGAGAAAAATGTTATAGGACAATCAGGATACCCTATTTTTTACCGCTACGTAATTTGTTATTCAATAGCTCAAAATATACTTGGTAATAACCAAGAAAGAAACTATGATTGGATATCGCAAGAAATGACTAAATTAATTGAAGCATTTCACAAAAAAGAATTATATAGTTGCCCCGATTTCCTTGAACTATACCCACTTGCCGAAGAAACAGGTTTTGTTTTAGTAGACCAAACTAACTCATGTTACCCACTCATAATTTATGATGAAAGATTTGATAAAGAAGATAAAAAACCTAGAGTTTACGCTTTAGGTAAATCTTTAGAAGATGTCAACGAAAATTTAGAAATAATATATAGAAAACTATTAGATTTGCTATATGAGGACTGGACAGAGGATTTTCAAAAAGACTTATCTAAACTTTTCACTCACACAAAACATCGATTAACTTAACCCCAGTGACCTAAACCCACCTAACCCAGTGCTACAGCATGAATCACAGGTTAAAAACTCTCTTCGTAGAGATTACCTGACAATTTACCTAAAGTCACTCATCCCCTAGTAAGGCTTCGAGCTTGTTTAAAAGGTTTACTAGCTGCTTTTGCTTTCTAGGTTCTTTCCAAAGCTGACGCTTTTTAATGCGCTGGGTGATATTTTGGAGGCGGTCTGGTATTTGGTTAGTTGTTTTAGATGAGGATGTTTGTTCATCATCAGTCCAATCTGTGATTTTTTCTTTGATTTGGCTTAAAGACCAATCCGATGCTATCGCTTCGGATAAAAGTTTTTTTCGGATTTCATTATTTCTTACCCGCGCCAAGACTTGTGCTTTGGTGTATTCCAGTTTCCCTTCTCGCAGTGCTATTAAAATTTCTTCGGGCAGATTGAGCAACGGTAAGCGTGTGGTAATGAACGATAGCCAATTCATGAGTCCCAAACTCTCAAACACCTGTTGTACCGTGTTTGATTGTTCTTCATCTAGGTTAGGAGAAACGTTTTTACTAGATTCATTTTTCTCGGCTAAATGGTCAGAAACGTTGTCCTCAGATTGTGGATTATCTGAGTTAGGAAAAACGTTTTTACTAGATTCATTTTTCTCGGCTAACTGGTCAGAAATGTTGTCCTCAGTTTGTGGATTATCTGAGTTAGGAAAAACGTTTTTCCTAGATTCATTTAATGAGGATTTTGACGGCTGTTCCCCCTTGCTGTGAGCGTTTTTCATTCGATACAGCAAGGATTTGACGGCTTCTACATCGCAATGCAGCCGGATTGCCAACAGGTGCAAGATCCCTTCAGTTTCTTCAACAGGGTTAAGGTCTTCTCGTTGTAGGTTTTCAATCAAAGCCAACTGAAACGCTTGGTCATCTGATAGCTCACGCACAACCACAGGCGCGACTTCAAGCAAAGCTGACTGCCCTGCCCGATAACGTCTTTCTCCTGCTACTAATTCATATTTCCCTCCACCTAGTGGACGCACTAACAGAGGTTGGAGAATGCCATGCTGTTTAACTGACTCAACTAATTCTTTTAATGCTTGTGGGTCGAAGTATCGTCGGGGCTGGTGTTGGGGCAGAACTATATCTGAAAGTTTGATAGTAGTTTCAGTAGCATAAGGCAACTCGCCATCTGGTGAGGATAACCAAGGTGCAGGGGGTGGAGTTGTAATTTGACCCCCAAAGGGTTTGTCTGTTTGTTTGCGTCGGATCATAAAGCCTCCAAAGCCTTGGCGATTTCTTCAAGAATAGTGACTACAGGATGTTTCGGGTCAAATACTGCTAGGGGCGCACGTTCTTCTGACGCATCGACAAAAGCGGTAGCTCTGGGGATGGGTGGGAAAATACGACCCCAAGCGGAAAGTTGCTCTTGGATGGCTGCCAATGCGCGTTTATCGGCTGAGTTCTGTTGAGCATACCGCGTAGGGACAAACCCGGCTATAGTGATTTTGCGGTTAGCTTTATTTTTTACGTGGGTAATAGTTTGTAAGAGTTCGTCCGTTCCCTCAAAGGCTTTTATATGGGTTTCAACGGGGACGAGTACGTGTGTGGCCGCGACTAAGGCGATATAGGAAAGCAATCCTAAGCTGGGGGGACAATCTATAAGAATGAAGTCGTATTCATTTAGAACAGATTCAACGGCTTCCTTAAGGCGCAACTCGCGCATCGCAGCACTGACTAACTGCATTTCGGCTCCACTTAGGACTCGGCTTGCTGGAACCAAGTCCATGCCGTGAATGCCCTCATGAATTGGTAAGGGCTGCTCATCGATAATGGCATCAGCAACGGTTTTTTGTAACTGAGATGGCACTAACCCCATGAATTTGGTCAAGCTTGCTTGGGGGTCTAGGTCAATGAGGAGAACGCGATGTTTTCGTTTTGCTAAGTGATATCCCAAATTTTGGGTCAGTGTCGATTTGGCGACACCACCCGCTTGGTTAAACAGGGCGATAATGCGGCATTGTTTGTCAGAAGTTGACACTGGCTTTCGTTCCTAGAAGATACGATGATCTTTGGTCAACCGGCTCGGTTTTAGTTTCCAGTTTCTTGAAGTGTATCAGAAGAAAAGAAGTTCTAACTAAGACGGTAATTTCAGCAGTAGACTTTATAAAAATTGTCGATGTGGTCTGAACCCCCTTGTTTTTACGTCATTTCCAAAAGTTTGTGATTTACTGATAATGAACGAAAACGATAATTTTGGCTGGTTTAGGTTTGTTTGAAAAAACTAGGGATAAGATGGCAGAAGTAGCAGCAAAGCAGAATAACTCAGAGTCATTTGAGCAGAAACTATGGAAAACGGCGGATAAGCTGCGAAAAAATATTGATGCTGCTGAGTATAAGCACATTGTCTTAGGGCTAATTTTTCTGAAATATATCTCTGATGCATTTGAGGAATTGCACCAAAAGCTGATTGCGGGTGAAGGGGATTATGCAGGAGCAGATCCAGAGGATCGGCATGAGTATTCGGCAGAGAATGTGTTTTTTGTGCCAGTTGAGGCACGGTGGCCATCTCTCCAGGCACAAGCAAAACAGCCTGATATTGGTAAAACTGTTGACTTGGCTATGGAAGCAATCGAGAAGGAAAATGCCAACCGGTTAAAAGGGATTTTGCCCAAGGTGTATGGACAGCAGAAATTAGACCAAAAAGCTTTGGGTGGATTAATTGACTTAATTGGATCAATTACATTAGGGGATGCTGAGGCACAGGCACAGGATGTTTTAGGGCGAGTCTATGAATATTTTTTGGGACAGTTTGCTCTAGCCGAAGGCAAGAAGGGGGGGCAGTTCTATACACCTGAAAGTATTGTGCGGTTATTGGTGGAAATTCTAGAGCCTTACAATGGGCGCGTGTTTGATCCTTGTTGTGGTTCTGGGGGGATGTTTGTCCAGAGTGAGAAGTTTGTCAAAAATCACCAAGGGCGTTTGGATGATATCTCAATTTATGGGCAGGAGAGCAACGAGACAACCTATAAATTGTGTCGGATGAATTTGGCGATTAGGGGGATTGACGGCTCAAATATTAAGTGGAATCCTGAAGGTTCATTTCTCAATGATGCTCACAAGGACTTAAAAGCGGATTTTGTCATTGCTAATCCTCCTTTTAATGATAGTGATTGGGGCGGCGAGTTATTGCGAAATGATGGACGCTGGCTGGATAAAGACCTTGTACCTCCAGTTGGGAATGCCAATTTTGCTTGGGTATCGCATTTTATTTATCACTTAGCACCCACAGGTTCGGCGGGTTTTGTGTTGTCGAATGGTTCGCTGTCGTCAAATACAAGCGGTGAGGGAGATATTCGCAAAGCTTTAGTGTTGAAGGATTTGGTGGATTGTATTGTCATGTTGCCAACGCAGCTTTTTTACAATACGGGTATTCCTGCTTGTTTATGGTTTCTCAGTCGGTATAAGAACGGGAATAAAAACAGGGATAGACACGGTGAGGTATTGTTTATTGATGCCTCAGAGTTGGGTTATATGGTAAATCGCAGTAGTCGGACTTTTACGGAAGCTGAGATTAGCAAGATTGCTGATACTTACCATGAGTGGAAGAAGTCGGGGGGGAGTTACCGCGATATCAAGGGCTTTTGTAAGTCTGCATCAATCGCTGAAATTGAGAAGCATAATTTTGTGTTGACACCAGGGCGATATGTGGGTATTCCTGATGAAGTGGAGGATGGGGTGAGCTTTGAGGAGAAAATGAGTGAGCTTACAATGGCATTAGGTGAGCAAATGCGAGAGGGGCAATTGTTAGATGAGGAGATTAAACAGCAATTGTTAAAGGTGGGCTTTATTGTTAGTGATGAGTTGGTTGATTTTTAAGGAGATGAATATGACTCAAGTTATTTTGAAACAGCTTAACCCCATTGTTATAGAAAAACTAAAACGTCTGGCTCAGAGTCATCAACGGACTTTAGAAGAAGAAATCACATCTATTCTTGAGGATGTAGCAGAAAAAGAGGAAGAACAAACAAGCTCTGAGGGTTTTTGGGATATGACTTTACAATTTAGAGAAAGGATGCAGCAGGAGAATATTACTTTTGATGATGCAGATTTTGCGGATCTGCGCGATCGCTCTGTCGGTAGGGATGTTGAGTTTTGAATATCAAGTATTTATTGGACACAAATATTATTTCAGAAGCCACTCGTCAAAGTCCTAATGTTAATGTAGTTAAAAAACTTACTGAGCATCAACTAGAGACTGCGACTAGTTCGGTTGTAATGCACGAACTTTTATTTGGTTGTTTACGTTTGGTGGAGTCACAAAAACGGCATTTTTTGCTGGAGTATATTAATCAAATACCTTTGAAAATGACAATACTAAATTATGATTTAAAAGCTGCACAGTGGCACGCCCAAGAAAGGGTTAGATTATCTAAGATGGGCAAAACTCCTGCTTTTATTGATGGTCAAATTGCGAGTATTGCTTACAGTAATAATTTAATTTTGGTAACTAATAATGTTTCTGATTTTGAGTTTATTAATAATTTAACGGTTGAAAATTGGTTTGTTAATAGTGGTGAAGGTTGAGTTATGAGTGAGTGGAAAGAAACAGAAATAGGTTTAATACCTGAAGAATGGAATATATATACATTAAGTAAATACATTAAACAAAAAAGAGGAATTTGTTATGGTGTAGTTCAACCTGGATTTCACGATGAAAATGGACTTCCAATTATTCGAGTTAATAATATAAAAAATGGCAGAATTATAACAGATGAAGTATTAAAAATATCTCCCGATATCGAATCAAAGTACAAAAGAAGTAGGCTTGAAGGCGATGAAATTTTAATAACTCTGGTAGGAAATGTAGGTGAGGTTGCAATAGTTGATTCTCGTTATAAAAACTGGAATGTTGCCCGTGCTGTAGGAGTTTTGCCGATTGATAAAAATATAGATAAAAATTGGTTGAAATATTGGCTTCAATCTAGCCAAGTTCAACAGTATATAAATAGTCACTGTAATACAACAGTACAAATTACTTTCAACCTGGGGGATGTTTGCAATTTACCAATATTAGATCCACCCCTAGTCGAACAAAAAAGAATTGCTGATGTTTTATCTTGTCTGGATGCCAAAATCGAAAATCTGAGGCGACAGAATGAGACATTAGAGGCGATCGCACAAACTCTATTTAAGCATTGGTTTATAGATTTCGAGTTCCCCAACGCAGACGGTAAGCCCTATAAATCATCTGGTGGGGCGATGATTCCCTCAGAGTTAGGCGATATTCCCGAAGGTTGGCGTGTGGGGAAGTTGGAAGAATTAATTACAGTAAATCCGAGAGAATCAATTAAAAATGGTGAAATTGTTAAATATGTAGATATGAAAGCTTTATCTACTTCAAGTATGGAGATTACAGGCTATGTGACTAGAGAATTTACGTCTGGGAGTAAATTTAGAAATCAAGACACATTACTAGCAAGAATTACACCTTGTTTAGAAAACGGGAAAACAGCTTTTGTAAGTATTTTAGATAATGAGGAAGTAGCATTTGGTTCAACTGAATTTATAGTTTTAAGAGCAAAACAAAATTGTTGTCCTGAGTATGTTTATCCTCTTGCTCGTAGTGCATATTTTCGAGATTTTGCTGTTAAAAATATGACTGGTTCATCTGGTCGCCAAAGAATACCAAATGATGTTATTGCAAATTATAAATTGTCTATCCCAGATATTAAAACAATTAAAAGTTACCAAAATTTATGCCGTCCTCTATTCTTGAAAACAAGCTCAAATCAGAAGCAAATCCAAACTCTAACTAAAACTCGTGATGCCTTATTACCTAAACTAATTAGTGGTCAACTCCGCATAAAGGAATAACCTATAAAATCTTTCACTGAAGACATCATATAAAAATGAAATTATAATTAATCAAATAACCTATTTACCAAATTTCTATGTCTAATATCACCATTCACCAGCTAGAACCAGATATAACTAAACTTTTAGAACAACGCGCCGCCCAACACGGACACACCATCGAAGCCGAAATCAAAGCCATACTTCAAAGTGTATTAGCCCCAGAACTATCACCTAAAATTAACCTGGCCGCAGCCATAGAAAAACGCTTTGCAAACCTCGGTGATTTTGAACTACCCGAAATCACGAGAGAACCCATGAGAACAGCCCCTAGCTTTGATGCCTCCGAAACATGAAAACAGTTCTCGATACCAACGTATTATCAGAACTTATGAAGCCCCAAGGCTCAAGGAAGGTTAAAAATTGGGTTGCTACACAGCCAAGAGAAAACTTATTTATAACCAGCATTACCCAAGCCGAAATTCTTTATGGCATCGCCATTTTACCCGATGGTAAACGTAGCCAAGCCTTAAGGGAAACTGCCCAAGCTATGTTTATTGAGGAATTTGTAGGACAGATTCTCGCCTTTGAGCAAAATGCGGCTGTATGTTTTGCCGAAATCGCCGCAAATAGAAAGAAAATTGGTAAACCTATTTCTCAAGCTGATGCTCAAATTGCTGCTATTTGTCTGGCGAATAACGCAGAAATCGCCACTCGAAATGTTGATGACTTCGCAGACTGCCAAATTAAGATAGTTAACCCTTGGGATGTATGAAATCTACCCTCACCGAAGACGAAATCGAACAATACCAACTCAAACTCTTGCAAAATCTTGGTTATAGCTACAGCAACGGCTACGACATCCAACCAGAAGGCATCAAGCAAGAGCGAGAAAGCTTCGGTGAAGTAATTTTAAAAGATAGACTCCTACAGGCAATATCAAGAATTAACCCCACCATTCCCCATGATGCCCAATATCAGGCACAACGGGAAATATTTAATATTGCTAGTTACGACTTACTCAACAACAACGAAATATTCCATAAATACCTCACAGAAGGCATCACCGTTGAATATCAAAAAAACGGTGAAACCAGAGGCGAACCTTTTAAATTAATTGACTGGGAACACCCCGAAAATAACGAATTTCTCGCCGTCAACCAATTTACAGTAATTGAAGACAACCATAACCACCGCCCCGATATTGTGCTGTTCATCAACGGCTTACCCCTCGTCGTCATCGAACTTAAAAACGCCGCCACTGAAAAAGCTAATCTTAACGCCGCCTATAACCAACTCCAAACCTATAAACGCAGAATCCCTAGCCTATTTACCTACAATGCCCTATTAGTAATTTCAGATGGACTATCCGCCCGTGCTGGTTCACTTACGGCTGGGTTTAACCGCTTCTCCACATGGAAAAACCCCACAGGCGAAAACCAGATTAACGAACTAGAAATTTTAACTAACGGGCTACTCAACAAGCAAACCTTACTAGATTTAATTCGTCACTTCACTGTATTTGAAAAGTCCAAAACCGAAGACCTGAAAACAGGCATAGTTAGCATTACCACCATTAAAAAAATCGCCGCATATCATCAATATTACGCAGTTAATAAAGCCGTCGAATCTATCATTAATGCCTCATCCCAAGAAGGCGCACGCAGAGGCGGTGTACTTTGGCATACCCAAGGAAGCGGTAAATCCCTTTCAATGGTATTTCTGGCAGGAAAACTGGTTTTAAACCAAAACCTCCAGAACCCCACCATCGTCATGTTGACAGATCGCAATGACTTAGATGATCAACTATTTGATACCTTCGCAGGTTGTCAGCAACTCCTCAGACAAGACCCCCAACAAGCAGGAGATAGAGAACAAGTCCGCCAACTGCTCAACACCAACTCAGGCGGTATCATTTTTACCACCGTCCAGAAATTTTCCCCGGCGGATGGCGAAACCCTCTATCCCCAAATCAGCCCTCGGCCTAATATTATTGTCCTGGCTGATGAGGCACACCGCAGCCAATATGGTTTTACAGCTAAACAAGTTAATGTCCTTGATGCCGAAGGCAACGTGATTGGTAAACGCACCAAATACGGCTTTGCAAAATATATTAGACAAGCCTTGCCCAATGCTACCTTTGTCGGCTTCACAGGTACACCCGTAGAGCAAACCGACAAAAACACCCCCGCTATTTTTGGTGAATATATCGACATCTACGACATCTCCCAAGCCGTCAAAGATGGGGCAACCGTGCCGATTTATTACGAGAGCCGCTTAGTACAAGTTGATTTAGACGCAGCAGGTAGACAACTCCTAGATGAACTAGACGAAGACCTGAGCTTTGAAGAACTTAGCACTACCCAAAAAGCCAAAGTTAAACAAACAAAACTGGAAGCGATTGTTGGTTCTACTAAAAGAATAAAACAGATTGCCCAAGATATTGTGACTCACTTTGAGGCACGGCAACTGGTAAACAAAGGCAAAGCCATGATTGTGACCATGAGCCGCCAAATCGCCGTTAATCTCTACGATGCCATAATTCAACTCCGCCCCGATTGGCACAGTGAAGATCTCAACTTAGGCAAAATCAAAGTTGTAATTACTACCTCTGCTGCTGATGAAGGTAATTTAGTTAAACATCACACCAGCAAAGCCCAACGTCAAAACCTCGCCCAACGCCTCAAAGACCCCGAAAACTCCCTAGAATTAGCCATAGTCTGCGATATGTGGCTCACAGGCTTTGATGCCCCATGTCTGCACACGATGTATATTGATAAACCGCTTAAAAGTCATAATTTAATGCAAGCGATCGCCCGGATCAACCGCGTCTATTTTGAAAAAACAGGCGGTTTGATTGTGGATTATCTGGGACTGGCCACCGAACTCAAAAAAGCCCTATCTTTTTATTCTCAAAGTGGCGGTAAAGGCGACCTCACCATCAATCAAGAAGTGGCTGTGGGACTACTCCTAGCCAAATTGGAAATTGTCGAGCAAATCATGTCAGGCTTTACCTATCAGCATTATTTTGATGCTGACACTGGCGAAAAACTCAATATCCTCAAAAATGCCACTAACTACGTAGCTGCACCAAACATCAAAGATAGATTTCTCAGTGAAGTTATCGCCCTATCCAAAGCCCATTCTCTCGCCGTACCCCACCCCCAAGCGATCGCCGCATCAGAAACCATCTCATTTTTCCAAGCCATCCAAGCCAGCCTCAGAAAACTAGAAGGAAGTGGTGATGGTAGTGGACTCAGCAACCAAGACATCGAAACCGCCATCCGTCAAGTCGTAGATCAAGCGTTGGTATCCGATGCAGTGATTAACATCTTTGATGAAGCTGGTATTAAAAATCCTGACATCTCCATCATTTCCGATGAATTTATGGCAGAAGTACGGGGCATGGAACACCAAAACCTCGCGGTAGAACTGCTGCAAAAACTACTCAAGGATGAAGTTAAAACCCGCAGTCGGACAAATATTGTCCAAAGTCGTAAACTTTCGGAAATGTTAGAAGATGCCCTACGCCGCTATCGCAACCAAGTCATCAGCGTTACGGATATTTTAGAAGAACTGCTGGAACTGGCAAATGACACGAAAGCTGCCAATGCCAGGGGTGAAGAACTGGGACTAGAACCCTATGAACTGGCCTTTTATGATGCGCTGTCACAAAACCAAAGCGCACAGGATGTGATGGGTGTTGATAAACTGCGAGAATTAGCGATCGTTCTAGTAGATCGCATTCGCAAAAATGCTTCTATCGACTGGAATCTTAAAGAAAGTGTCCGTTCCCGAATGAAAGTGGCAGTTAAAAGGCTACTGCGTCAATATGGTTATCCCCCCGATATGGAGGCACTAGCTATGGAACTGGTGTTAGAGCAAGCCAAAGTTTTTACTGAATTTGAAGTCTCAATCAACACATCAAATATCCAATGACTACCTTTGCTAGTCGTTTCTGCTCTGGCGTGACCTCTAGATAACGCTGCAACGTCCCCAGGTCGCTGTGACCAGAAATTTCTTGAATAGTTCTCAAATCACTTTGTAAGGATTAAATAAATCCTTTAACACCCATCACAAAAATTGTGCGAGAACCCGAAATTTTTCGCTCCCCTATTAGAGGCTCATCAATACTGACTCATGATTCTACCGATTTATTTAATATTAGTTACTTTCTTGAATAAAACCAATTCGTTTTTTGGGTTTTTCAGGATTAAGCTTAGGTAATGCCATTAAAAGAAAGCTTATCTGTGAAACGTGCTGTATTAATTGAATTGGTTTACCTTCTTCTGTTAGACCTAAGAAGACAATCAAACTGGGATTAAAGTAACCTATATTAGATACATGAAATGTAATGGATTGCCCAAAAGAAACTAGCCTTACACCAACTTCTTGATCACTATCTAAACTTTCATCAAAGTCATTAATTTGTTTTATAAGAATTTTAGCCTGCTGACTTGCTAAACTTAATCTTTGTAAGTCGGCTAGAAAATTAGTTGAATCTAGAGCTTTAGATTTACGTGTATTCTCATTAATTAGCGATCGCTGTATTCCATGCAAAGAATTTAAATGAAATTCAGTCATACTTTTAATAATTAAAAATTCAGCAAATTTTATATAAGTTTTAATGAAATAAAATGAGAATGTCAATGATTTTTATAAGTTTCTTACAAAACGTAGCAGTGATCGCTAATTCAGTGCTACCTCCTGTGTGAGTCTGGTACAGAAATATTCAAAAATCCAAAGCAGAGATCGCGTTTTGCTTCTGCTTCTCAGTTACACCTAGATATCGCTCTAAAGCTGCCAAAGTCCGATGTCCCGATATCTCCTGAATGTGGCGCAACGGTATCCTGGCATCGCTCATCCTGGTTAACGCAGTCCTCCGAAAGCTGTGGGCACGGTGATGCCCTTTTGATCACAAGCGTACTGCCATTCTTCTATCACAACGTTACTTTAAAACGAGCGCATCAAGAGCTTGTTCTAAGCGTTCTACAGTATTTATCGCGTCTTGAATTTCTTGTCTTGGTGCTATCACAAGTTGAGCATGACTGAGGGGATTCATGATAAAACTGCGATAAAGTTCAACATGAAACACTAAATCTTCGTTAATATATTTTGGAGTTCCGTCTGAGTTTTTAGCATTCTTAATGGGTTCCCAAAAGTCATTGGTATTTAAGTCTTTCGGTTTTTCACGATACTTGATGGCAATATTCATTTTTTCGCAAAACCATTTTATTTTGACTTCAAAAGCTGTGCGTAAGTAAATTGCAGCCGCTTTGTGGTCATTCGCTTGCAAATAGGCTTTGGCTTTGTCGAGATATTTTTTGTTTTCGATAAGGACTGGCATTTCGTAATCGCTGCCATGTCCTGCATAGAGTTCGATAGTTTTCCAAGAAGGAAAATGTCGCTTCAGGATTTCGTACCATTCTTTATCATAAGTCATCAAGAAGATTTGGTAATCGTTAAATTGGTCTTTTAAAACGTCAATGATAGGCAAACGATTAGACATATCTAAGCCAATCAAAACGTCATCAAGTACCAAGACTTTCAGGGCGCTGCTTGGATTGATTTGCAAAGCAGCTAAGTAAATCGCAAGTGAGATTGCTGATAGTTTGGCTTCATTCAGAAACTGATGAGCTAAGGGAAACTTAGTGTTAAGGAAGTCAACACGCAAAATAACTTCATTTCCTTTTAAGCATTTGTTTTCTATATCAGGAATGATTCCCTGAAAGTCAAAATCGAGGATAACAGGATAACCAAAGTATTTGAGAATATTCGATGCTTCGTTTTGAAGAACATTTAGGGTAGCACTCAGACCATAATTGAAGTCAGTTAAAATATTTTCTAATTCTTCTATTTTACGAGTATGTTTTCTGCTGCGAGGAACGCTTTGCTCAATTTCTGCCCATTCTTCACTAAAACGTTTCCCTGTAATATTATTTGTACTGTTGCTTAGGATAGTATTTATTAATAGGTAAAACAGGTCAACTTCGCTATCTTTAATATGAGGAAAATAAATTTCTAAGAGAGATTTATAATCCAGACTCCCCTTCGTTTTTGAAGCTTCAATGATGACAGGGGCATGGCTTTCGCGGGTGATATCCGACCATTCGTAAGTGGTTTCGGGGTCGCGTTCGCTAGAGCGCATAGAGATTTTCACATAGCCGCCATCAGCATCAGTTACAAAAAAGTTGCGATGCTGGGAGAATTGGATGTCGCGTACATGAGAATCGATGAATAGCTCAATTGCTTTGAGTAGAGAGGATTTACCACTGCCATTTTCACCATAAATGAGTAGATTTTTACCTTTTTTACCTAAGTCAATTGTGTGTTCTCCATAAAATGCTCGAAAGTTCTTCAGTTCGATTTTCGTTATTTTCATGCAACCCCTCGAATTTTCCGCACAATCGGTACGCTATCCAAAAAGAATATACCTACACGAATTGGATGCTCTTTGTCAAACAAACGTCGAAAAATTTCGCGGAGTGCTTGTATTTTATCGCCTTGAATTTTGTCTAAGCTTTGCAAGTTCTCATGTAGGAGATGACGCATAAATTCTTTGTCGTGTGCATGAAGTTCGTCGGGTAAATATAGCTCTATTACTACTGCATCAATAATTTGCTCAAAATAACTCAGCATCAGTTTGTCGTCTGCAACTTCCATGAGCTTGTTGCCACGACTCGGTATGTCTTTGAGGTGTTCTGAAAGGTACAGGACATAGCCAACTAGGGTTTCTATTGCTTTGTGCTGTGGTTCGGTGGCAGTGGGAATAGGAATTTTTTCTACAACCTGACGGGAAAAACGTAATGCGTCTTCTAAAAAACTTACATTTTCTTTAAAATAACTCCATGCAATTGATGAATTGAGTATTGCTATTAAGAATAGATCGTTTTTAGCAATAAAAGAAATTTGATTTCCTAAATAATACTTATTTGTATCAAAAGCGAATTTAGATTCATTTGTAACGTTAGGATAGACTATTTTAGGTGTTTCAAAGGCTTGAAAGTAAGCAACCTTATCTGGGATTTCATACCACTGATATCGTTCAAAATATTTACGTTTTAATTTTAAACTACTTAGCCTCACACTTAAATCTTCTTTCCATTGCTCCAGATGTTCTTTGATAGCAGGATAGTGATTAATATTGATTCCTATTTTCGTGAAAATCAACCATCTATCATTCTCTTGAATGTACCACTTTCGCACCTGATTACCTAGTGTTAAAGGTTTAATTATTTCTGCACTTTTAGGGTCTTTAGCAACCAGTTCAACACGTTTGATTCCATCAATAACAAAAGCTTTATCAAAACCTGTTCTGATACCAGAATAAATTTTTCCATTCACATATTCTCCCAAAGTTATTCTCATCGGTTCTATAGTTTTCATAATCGTTTCGGTAGTATTCATATTTGTCTCCAATACAATATCTTTAACAATAAATCCAAACATGATTACTAGCTGTTACCGGGTTGTCGTCTTTTACCAACACGAGATGCTAATTTATTAGTTAACTCCAACTGATACTGATTCTTATTGTCCTCGTAAACCAGAATCGTCCTGGGGTCAGCATGACGGCTTAGATGCTGCACTTTCCGGTAGTCTCCCTGTGCCAAATCAAGAGCATCAGTAATCCCCGAATGCCTTATTTTATGGGGAGTCATCCGCTTTTTGATGCCAGCGCGTTCACAGGTTTTTCTTACAATAGCGTAGATACCATCCCCGGTGAGTTGGTGTCCATAATTGTGGAAGTCCAGCGCGATAAACAAAGGATCGCTGGGTTTAATATTTGTACGACAGCCCAGCCAGTCGCTAACCGCCTCTGCAACTTCTGGGTTTAAGTCAATCCTAGTAGAATCATTGCCCTTACCCTTGCCGTAAACAGTTAAAGTCAAATCGTGGTAATCAAAATCTCCCACCATTAACTTCGCCACCTCCCCCCGCCGCAAAACATTTGCCCAAAGCAGCAGAAATAAAGCATAATCCCGCTTTCCCTTAGTGCAAGTGGTATCAATTACATCAAAAACTTTGTTGTACTCATCAACTACAACACCCCGCGTATCCCTGTACTTAGTGACCTTTAAAGACTCAATGCGGTCGCCATCAAAATAAAACTGACAGCGTTTGAGATTGCGACCCACCTTAATTAAATACTTGAGGGCGGCCAAGTAACGGTTAATCGTCGCCGCTTTCCTACCCTCTGCCACCAAATGATTCTTAAACTTGAGGATTAACCCGTTAGCCGTCTGGTCATCCAACCCCCAGAACTCCTCAACATCTTTCTGATTCGGCTCCCTTTGCAAAAAATACTCAAAAAATATCCGTATATTGCCAGCATACCCCCGTTGAGTTGTCTTAGCCTTCTGCTGCAACTCCGCCAAAAAATCATTTGAAGCTTGCAGCTGACTGGCAACTTGAGTCAGAGAACTTTCAGTATATGTACTTAACTTATTCATTTTTACCGTTAATGACAATGCGGTTTTTCGTTAACGTCCGTTACCTCCTCTCACAATACAACTAGAAAAACCACATTTATCCAAGATCATGAACACACAAACAAATTTTGACTTCATTATGGGTAGGCTTGGGTTTCGCTGGACTGTTCTACGTGCAAGATGTAGTTATTTGTACAGTCGGGGTCAGCCAAATCTCCAAAGCAACCAGTCGGCGTAGTTATTATTCCTATTGCAATGGTCAACGGTTGTACTTACAGCAGGTAATCGGATTCTCCCACTCAAATTCAATTGCCTCACCGAGATGCTCTCTAGGTGAGGCATTGATATCAATCCTGATATCAAGAGGTAGGCTCCTAATAATAAACCCCCCAGTGCAATGCCGAGGGCGCTCTGTCTACTGTCTAGTTTCTGTCTGGTTGTCTGTCTTGTCTGTCCCTTGCTGTTTAAGGATTCTGTCTAATCCTGTCCGTTCTCTTGGTCTGTCTGAAAATCGCTGATTTCGATGGTCGAGGCATCTAGCCAGACGGCCAGACTGTTCTCAACCAACTCATTAAACAGTCGCTTTAGCTCCTCTGAACTGAACCGTTGACCCTTTACCTTAAAGTTGGGCTGTATCTCCTGTATGACTGCCGATGTTCTCCCGGTGCGTTGGAGAAATTGCAGCAGCGATTGGGCATTGGGTGTTAGTGATTGGGTAGGGCTAGACTCTGCCGGGGGCTTATCTAAATTAAATTCCAGTTGCCAGATGCGCTCGGCTGTTTGATGATCTGTTGAAAGTTGGGGAGGATTGGGGTCTACGCTTTTGGTGTTGTTAAAACCATCGCCTCTCAAAGGCTCATCAAGCCGAAAATCAATTCGCTTGTGGTCTAACTTGGGCAATTCAATATCAATCCATTGCCCATGCCCAGGTAATTTAATTGCTCCTTTACCACTAGCTTTAGCTTCTGTGGTGATTGGGTCAATAGTTGCGATTAGTTCTACTTCTAACAGTGCCGCATCTCGAAGTTTTGATAACCCTTTAGCTTTGGCTAAAATCTCCATTGTGCGGTCGTGAGCTACGAACAAAGGAATCATCAACTGTTTGCGGGATTCGGTCATGGCACAGCGAAACCACCTGCCAACAAAATCAGGGTCGGGCTTCCATTTTTCATCCTCACAATCATCTGGCATTGGCTCAACAATGTTATCTGTCCATGTCGTAAATTCTTCACAGATAACTGATAGCATCTTGCCCGATACTCTTAGGTTCTCCGTCCATTGTTCTTCAGTCATGCCGCTCTTGCGGTAATCTTCATAGCGCTGGCGCATTTCATTCATGTACCATTGCATGAATTCGGCTATTTCTTTGTAGCCGGTAATCAGCCGCACACCTCGCCATTCAACCTCAGTTCCGTGAGGGTCAAGCGCTACGATGTTCCACCCAGCTTGTACTTTCTTCCAGATAATCTCTCTGGTAGTCCAGGACTTACCTGCACCCATGCCACCAAAGATTAAAGTGGGGTAGCCGATGGTGTTGTTAATCCAGCGATATTTGTCGCCGTCTGCAATCGCTCCTGGCTCAGATCCAGTAACCTTATCGTTCGGGTCAATCGTCCCTTGCAATGTCTGACTACCTTGCAAATAGGGCGTTTTCATCTCTCGCAACTGCTTAATATACTCCGCCTTCTGTTCTTCGGTCATCCCCGCCGTTTGCGCCTCAAAGATTGCGTCAGTTGCCTCCATTTGGGTCACTTCAATTTCCGTGTGGGCGTAAATCTCGGCTTTGGTGATATCAACAGTGCGATCATTAGCGATTAGATCCAAGTCAGCTTGTAATTGGACTTCTGCGATCGCAACGTCTCGGCAACTCTCTAGTAGCTCGGAACGTGCAGCCATCTCAGCTTTTGCAGCATCCCGTTTTTGGGCGATGTCTTCAAAAACTGCTCTCTGCTTCTCTTCCGATTGGCAGTGCCGCAGCATCCACCCAGCTAGCGCAAACCCCAGGAATCCCCCAAACGCCCACAACGGCTTATATGGGTTAGTCGCTTTGACTAAGCCGTTAACTCCGGTTGCTGCATCTCTGACAACTTGGCGGGGCATTCCAGACAGTTTCCATTCTTGCCAGTAATGGGGGGTCATGCGAAACGGTCGGTTATCTTTATCCCGGCATACCAATGTTTTTGAAGGGGTTTTAATGCAGAAGTAGATCCGATCGCTGCTAGTTCCTTGCCACGCCATTGCAGCTGATCCAATACCTACAGTCAAACTCAGCCCAATTGCAACAGCTTTCTTGTCCATTGGCAGACGACCAAACCACAACATTAAACCCGATTGTTGCGACTCGGATAACTGTTTATGTTTCTCAGATAGATAGTTCATTTACCTCTTTTACCACCAAATAGAAAAAGCATTAATATCGCTAGAAATATGCCCACTCCTGCACCATCCATCCAACTTGAAGATTCAGTAGTTTTTGGCTTATAAACCGACTCAATTGAAGTATTAGCTGTTTGTGTAGAAGTTCTCGCTTCATTCCACTCACCCAACGGGTCGGAAAGCGCACATAACAACGCTAATGAAGCACTGCAACCAGTCATTAAATTAGTGACGAAATTATTGAACCCTTCACCTGTTGCAGTGGCAGTAAAATACAGGTGTGCAGTACCTACAGCTAGGAACATTCCAACGGGGTGAACTTGCAACAGATGAAAAGTAAAAATCACTGCACTGTTTAAACAACTGCCAGCGATAATTTCACAGGCATTACCAGCACGTCTAAATGTCCGACCTCTGTTATTTTCTGGCAGTGGTTGCGGTTGTGATGGTTGCTCAATTTTCTGTTGTTGTGGTGTTTGTGCCAGCCCTTCAAATGAGAAAGGGCTGACGCTATGAGGATCTTCATTTCGTTTCCTTACTAGCATCAGCCTTGCCTTTTAACTAATAGTTATCTGTCGCCCAATTTGTTCCACAAGTTACCCAACATTGCACCCCAACCGCGAACTGTTCCCGTTGCAGAAACACTTGATGCTGGTGCAGAAGTTTGGCTAGTAACTGGTATTACTTCTTGGGGTGTTTGATTTGGCTCTAGCGCTCGTGAACCATACCGCGCACGGGCCAAAAGTTGTTGGCGTTTCTCTCTTAGTCCTGTTGTGATTGCCTGCCGTTCTGCTTGCACAACTTGCTTATTTTCGATGCTGCTGATTTTATTTTCATGTCTCCACAATTCTGCTTGTAAATCGTGGTGAAGTTGGGCGGCAACTTCGGTCAGTGCGTGCTTCCGTTTTTGGTCAATTCGCAACAAGTCCGCTCTATCTTGGGCATCTATCTTGCCCATCTCTGAATCAAATTCTGAATTTAACTTGCGAATCTTAGCGATGGCAGTAGCAACGTGAGAGCCATATTGTTTACGAAGTTCGACCCAGGTAACTTGTCCTTTAGTCAGCTTCTCCATCGCCTCAAAGACAACCTTGGCATTGTCCAAGAATGGCTCTAATCGGTCACTCAACTCTTGGGCATTATTGGCGTAATCCGCAAACTGTTCGAGCTTATTGATATCGGAGAGATAGCCCAAAATATCAGACTCAAATCCTCCCCAGGATTGCGCTTTTTCATCGATATGGGAACTATGACCAACTACCGGATTACGTATTGCAAAATCCATTGCGTTATTCTCCTAATAAGGTATTAAGTCGTAGTTGATATCTTCGTCAGATTCTGGTACTTCATCCCAGTAACCCATCTCTTCAAATCGGCTATAAATTCTCGTTGCCAGTTGCCTTATGGGGTCGTCAAAATCATCAGATATTAAATCAAATCGGTTCTCGCCGAATGCCAAGATATTTGCAATGTCAGGGTCAATGCCGTTGCCCAAGAATTGACCAAATGCAGCAGAGTATGGATGGTCATCAATGGTTGAATGAGTTGCTAAGAATTCCGTTCCTGTGAAAGGTGGGTAATCTTCACTCTCGAATATTGGTGTGTCAAGTGCCTGAATATCTGCCTCAATCCTTGCTGCCCACTGTTCAGGATTTTCTGCTTTAAATTGCTCTAATCTCAAAGCGCGGTCAGTTAGAGGTGAGCGTCCCCAATCATTGGGATTTTTGTAATCGAGTGCCATGCTGCTAAAATCCTTGTAACGATGTGTACTTGATGCACTTTCGGATGAGGCGATTGCACTTACTTTGGTCGGTGGAGGCAATCGCTTCATTATCAGTTTTCACAAAACTCAACAAGTTCAAAAACCTCCCTCTGCACTTGGTTTTGGCTTAGTTCAAAGCGTCTAGCTTTCGAGTCATTGAAAATGAAAGGTGCATTGACTCTAGAGTTAGAAAGGTGGCTGTAGCGCAGTTGTTGACCACGGAATTGGTACAGGTGGTTACGTTGCAAGGCTGTCATTGAAAGCATAAGTTTGTCCCTCAACTTGGGAGTAGAATTCGATATTTAGGATGGCTTCGTGAATCTCCATCAAAGCTTGCACAGCATCCCCCATTTTTAGGTCATTCGATGTACTGAACTTTTCGGAGGCTTCGATTTGTTGATAATTTGGCGATGCTTGCACAAACCTTAGAGTCTGTTCACAACCGAGGATGATGGTCATGATTTCGGTAGTTGTTAGCGATGGTTGTGTCTTTTGGGTGTCTTGGTCGCTCATGACTTGTTTCTTCTCCTCTGGGTTTTGATTGGTGCGGTTGGTGCTTCTGGCTCACTGTTTGACACTTGTGGCTGACTCGGTTTCTGAAGTACATAGCTGATTACACCTCCACCCCCGACAGCTGCGGCGATGGTGAACATATTGTTTTTACCGAAGTACTGCACTCCGAAATAGCCAAGGGCTAACGCTGCTGCTGTTGCTCCAATGCCTAAAACCGTGTTTCTGAATGTGGTTCTGTTCATGCTGCCCCTTTGAAATTAGTGACCATTGCGCTAAGTGCCGATTTATTGGGCTGTGTAGATTGCGCTGTTTCAACTTTGGGCGATGGTTGTACATTGCCGTGTTGAAAAATCAACTTCTCTACACCTGCTGAAAGTGCTTGTGTCGGTGCATCTTGGGGTAAATCAAAAATCTTGCACAATTCAATTACTGCTAAGTAGGAAATGGTTATACGCCGAGATTCGTAATTCATTGATTAGGCTCCCAAAGATATTTGAGTTAATAACTTCAACCCCAAGGCATTGATGAATTGGGGATTATTCAAAATCACAAAGCCTAAACCGGCTAAGTTTTGATCCACTACTGGCAGCGAAACACCCCCACCCCAGGCGACAAGGTATTTAGCGCGGTCTAGATAATTGCCAGCAGTCACAAAGTTGGCGAATTTCTCAATCCTGGTACTCCACCATTCATCTAGACACTGGCTGTACTCTGTTTCAAACTTCTTACCTGTGAGGTGGTTGCCTCCATAAGTGAAAGTGCCTTCAATAATCCCTTGGTTCACCAAGCTGGGCGAGTGCTTCACGTCCTTGGACAGCAGACTTACTCGGTCGTTTCGCTTGTCTAGTGCCTCTGCAATCATCGAATGCAGTTCACCCGCTCCACCTTCAATCAGGTGACGGTCAATCACTGCACCACTGCCGTTAAAGACAGTTACAAGCCAAGTGGATGAACCGATATCGAGAGCGATCGCTAATTCTGAGGGGTCTAGTACCAGGGATGCTTCACCGAATAAGCAGTGGGCAATGCTTCCGAATCCTTCGGGGTAAATGCCAGTAACAACAATCTCAACTGTCTTGGTGACAATGGAACGAGTTACAGGGTGCAGATGTTCAAAGGTGTGAGTCCCTTCGACTCGGCGTTTAATCTCCTCTCCCCAGCGTTCCGGGTTATGGTTGCTCAAACTAATTTCTAGCTTGACCCCATCGGGAATATTGAGAACTGCTAAGTCTGCAAGAATGCTTTCTAGTGCCAGTTCTGCTTTTTTCGCTTTATCTTCGTGGAGCAGGGTGTGGTCACTTTGAGCTAGAGCAGCACTGCCCCAAAAGAATTGAATGTCTTTTAAGTCCAGGCGTGAACCTTCTACATAACGCAGCCAGCAGCCATCTTTTGAGATGGTTTCGTGGTGCATGATGTTGCGGTTGCGAACAAGTGAGTATGCGGCAGGCATCATGATCGAAAAATCACCGATGATTGCCTTCCCATACCCTGCTCCTGAGTCTTTTCCGGCGATAAGGTCAGTTAGCCCGGATTTGGCTAACAAGTCTGCCTGAACTAGCCAATTTTTGGCATTGGAATATACGGTTGTCATGGTTCCGATGATTGGTAAAAGTCTTGATTTTTCTGGCTTTGGAGAATTTAGAGGCTAAATCGCTTTAAATCCACATATCCAGTAGGGGGCAAGCCCAAGCATCACTTTCTGGCTTCTGTTGCCTTTGTTGGGTGGCGTTTTTTGGCTTGATGATGATATTATAGACTAACGTTCACCCGTTATAACGGGTGAACGAAAAAATGTTTTAAAAATATCGTGGGAGAATGGTAGAGCAAACTATTGAGACTGATGATTTGGGCAGGAGAGAAAACCCTGATTATTCTCGTGTTACAGGACTGGTCAAGAGAGACTTAGCCCGAAGGCTTCGTGTTTTTGTTGCATCTACAGAAACTACTATTTCAGAAGTGGTAGAAAAGGCATTGCAAAAATATCTTGATGAAATAGAGGGCGGAAGGACTAACTCAGAAGGAAGCAAGCCTGAAGAGAAAACCAAGAAAACTAAGGGCAATATATGACTGAAACTCCAGAAGATTACCACCCCAACGTACAACCACCAACAAGCAGACTTGTTAAGTAACGTTACGGATAATTCGTATTGAAGTTGGATGTCAAGCGTTCGATTGTTCTGTAAGATCAGGCAAGTACTGAAATGAAGCGTACAACGGAGGTAAATATACAACAGTATCAAAAGATAAATGGACAAAAGCGCCACTACTAGGTAGTGACGCTTTATCCGAGATTTAGACTCATATTCTATTTACTGGAGCAGGAGAGGGGATCTCAAACAAACCAAAGCAGTGGAAGAAAAGTTGGCACTAGAAACCACTGATTGGAAATGAGATTTAGTCCGTGCTGCCTTCACACTATTATATCGATAGCTGTGGCAACTTTGATGTGCTTCTGTTGGCAGATTTTGGCTAAAAAAGTCATCAAATCTTTGTTTTCAAAGCCAAAATTGGGCAAAATTCGAGTAATACAGCGATTTATGTAGATATAAGGTATGGCAGCGCGATAACCCCTCCAAATACTGAAAAACAACGTATTTGAGGGAAAAAGCTGTGAAAAATAGTAACTGTGGACTTAAAAAAATTGAAGTTACACAGAGGTACGAGATCATATCCCGTCCCTCTGACATAGAAGCGCACCATTGGAATGAATGGTTAGCCAGTGCTGTTGACCCTGGAATTATTGCGCTAAACGTGATTTCCGTATCGGGCACTGCCGCCTACGATTACCTGTTCTATGGTCAAAACGTCCCCCGCCGTAACGATGGACGACTCAGAGACGGGGTACTCAAGAAGTATCGCCACATCGAAGGACTGAACTGGTGGTGCAGTGGCGTTGACCCCCTCAACGATTATAGCCCCATGATGTGGGGCGGCATGAAACCCGACCACCCCAGGCGCGACCTGAACAAAGTTCTTAAATTCATCAAGTATGAACATCCCCTAAGAGTGCCAACACGGGCATTCTTCCTGGCAGTACCAGATCACATCTGGGAGAGTGTGGCCGCACGATATGACTTGACCATTAGCGATGAAGATAGGGCATTAGGCTTCTGGCATTGGGTATGGAAGTACAACATCTCAGTTGTGATTTGTGAGGGTGCTAAAAAAGCAGGGGCATTGCTTACTTTAGGCTATGCAGCGATCGCCCTTCCTGGGATAAACAGTGGCTACCGCAATCCCAAAGATGAATTTGGACAGCCCACAGGTAATTTACACCTAATTCCAGAGTTGCAACACTTCGCTACCCTTGGACGTAAATTCATCATCTGCTTTGACCACGACACCAAGCCAGAAACAGTTCAACGGGTGAATATTGCCATTAGCCAAACCGCGAAACTGTTAACGAAGTGTGGCTGTCAAGTCCTAGTGACACAGTGGAGTTACCCTGAAAAAGGCATTGATGACTTAATTGCCGCTAGGGGGCCAGCTGTTACTGATGAAATTATCTCACTAGCACTGACAAAAGAAAAATGGCAGGTCAAAGAGTACAGCCGACTCTCAATTGAGGCGGCACTCGTTCTCAATCAGCGTTACCTGGGAGCATTGACCATCCCGGAAACCGCTAAACTGATTTTACTCAAATCCGTTAAAGGTTCTGGTAAAACCGAGTCATTTGCCGCGATCGTTGCTGAGGCGATCGCTAACGGTCAACCCGTTATCCTCTTATCGCACAGGGTACAGTTAGCCCAAGCGATCGCGGATCGGGTAGGCATCCCCTACATTACCGAAGTCAGAAACAGCGAAACCGGGATTTTACTTGGTTTTGCGCTGTGTGTAGACAGTTTACACCCCAACGGTCAAGCCAGATTTAACGCCCTTTACTGGAAAGAACCCCTAGTAATCATTGACGAATCCGAGCAGGTGATCTGGCATTTGCTCTCTGCCAACACTGAAGTTAAGAAGCATCGAGTGGAAGTCCTCAACCAACTTTCCCAGTTATTCAAAAATGCCTTCGCCCCTGGACGGGGTAAAGTTATCCTGGCTGATGCTGACTTATCTGATTTATCACCAGAAATGGTTATGGGTCTAGCAGAAACCAACGTTACCCCTTGGGTGGTGGTCAACAACTGGAAGGGTCAACCCTGGAACATCTACCACTACAAACAAACTACCCCGGTTAATTGGTTAGCTGCTCTGGAAGCCCACATCAAAACCGGGGGTAAGCCCTTTATTGCCGTTGATTGCCAAAAAGCTAAATCCAAATGGGGAACCAAAGTCTTAGAAGCGAGGTTCAAGAAACAATTTCCCGATCGCAAAATCCTTCGTATTGACTCCGAAACGATTGCCGACCCGCAACACGAAGCTTACAACTGCATCTCAAGATTAAACAAAGTGCTGCTGGAATATGACATTGTGCTGGCCTCCCCATCCATCGGCACAGGGGTCAGCATTGACATTTGGGGGCATTTTACCAGTGTTTGGGGATGCTTCCGGGGAGTAGCACCAGAAAATGCCACTCGCCAAGCCTTAGCCCGTGTCCGAGAGGCGATACCGCGTCATCTTTGGGTAGCCAGTCATGGCTTAGGAAAGATTGGCAATGGAGCAATTAACCTCAAATCCCTGTTAGCCTGTGAGCATAAACGCTTTCAAGCTAACTTGAAGCTGCTACAAAATGCTTCATTGATCATTGACGGCGATGAAATCAACATTAACCGCACTGCCTTAAACGTTTTTGGCAAAATGGCCTGTCGCATCAATGCGGGTATGATTCATTACCGCGACACTGTGCTAGAGGAATTAGGCAACGAAGGCCATAACATTGTCGATGTCCATGACAACAAAATTCGCAAAAAGTTAAACAACGAAATCACCGCCCAAACAAATGAAGTTTACAACAGTGAATGTCAGGATATAACTGCTGCCGATACAACTGCGATGACTGCTGCCAAATATTCGGCGCTACAACAGCAACGGGCTAAAACCACAACTGAACGCCACATTGAGCGCAAATATAAGCTAGAACAGCGTTACGGTGTGGATGTTACCTCGGAACTCGTCAAAAAAGACGATCAAGGTTATTACCCACAACTGAGACTGCATTTTTACCTGACCTTGGGCAGAGCAAAAGTTGCTGACCGCGATCGCAAACTGGGTGAAAAGATGCTTGCCTGCAAGAGCGCATGGCTACCAGACTTTAACGGTGGTCAACTGGGTTTGGTAATTCATGCCTTGGAACTGTTCAACATCCCCAATTTCATCGCCGATGACCGGGAATTCCGGGGAACTGATGCCGACCTAGTACAGATGGCTAACAATGCCCTGTCTGTGAAGTGGCAAGTCAAAACAGTGTTGGGAATTACCCTCAATGACAATGACAGCCCCATCGTTATCTTAAGGCGATTGCTGAAGAAGATAGGGCTGAAACTCAAATACATCTGTCGAGATGGCACGGGCGATCGCCAGCGAGTTTATCGTGTGGTTGACGCTGACGATGGACGTGATGAAATCTTCAAAAACTGGCTGGCATTAGATACAGCCCAGGCTTAACCACAATTCCTAACTGCAAATCCATCAAAATACTGTGCCAGTTGTAGCCGGAATCTACAGCCCTAGTTGCCTCATGCAATAGTAGCGATTTTCGCAAGAGTGACTTGCGCTTGTTTTGCTTAATAATGTGATAGTTAGGACTACATTCGTCCCAAAATGCCTGTTTTTCGTTCCGTCCACTAACGGTAATTAAATAGATATACAGGTTTACTGGACAAGTAATACAGTCCAATGGTCATAATCCCTCAAACCCCCAATATTTTATGTACGCTGTTGTGGTTTGATGGCACGGCTAACCCAGGCATCAACAACGTGCTTGAGAGCGTCAAACACCAAGAACACCGATTCATTAATAAAACACAAGACTGATAAACCCTGTTTTAACCTCTTTTACAACCAAATCTTCCTTGTTGCAACCCAACAAAACCTGGTGTTTTCGTCATGATTCCGAATACGGAATCGGTGTTCTAGTAAATACATAAAAATTACTGCTTTCCCAACTATTAATATTTTTCTTGACTTCTAGTAACTAAAGCAGGAAGAAGCATCTTTATCTTTGTTTAGGGTTAAGACAAGTTACAGGGGTGAATAAGGGACTATGGAGTTTGACAGTTGGTGTTTGAGCGACCAGAAACACATTGCGATTGGCATCCACTACCAACCCCTGGGCTTCCACAATTTGAGTAGGGGGATTGACAGGATTGACCTTTTGTAAAAAATTCTTTCCAGTGTTTGTTTGCAACTCTGCCCTTTTGTTATGAGTATCGTCAGCCCGATTTTCATCCTTTGTCTCAAGCGTTATCCAATTAATTATTATCGCATCACCAATTAACGGTTCGGTGGGACTGGGCGGTATTCCGCCACGCCCTGTCATGATGAGTAAAGGTAAACTAGAACACCCCTGATTGAGTACGAACCACGCTGTTCTATTCACAAACTTCCAAGGATTGTCAAATTGTAATGACGGATTAACTCTAAATATATTAGGTTTATTGATTTCTCTTCTGAAGCTAGAATTGGTACGAGCTTTCGCGTCTTCTAAATTAACTTCTTGAGCAAGGATAGAGATAGGCGTCAACGTACTACTCATCAAAATCGCTAACCCGAAAAACCAGCACCAGCAACCATTGATCTTGGACATTGTATTCTTCCATCCGAAGCTCTAGTTCCTGAACAATAGTTATTTTGTACCAATTTGCACAACGCAAGCACAATTGTCCACTCTGAAAATAGGCGATTGAGCCAATTTTGAGTCAAAATTTGCACTAATATACACAGATTCAGCTATTTTACTGTGCAGAATTAAGGCTCAAAAAGAAGTCTAATCCTGTAATATTTTGTAGTGTGTGTACTCCATGCCCCTCGGCAGCTACAGAAATCCAAACTCCTCTCTTCACGTTGCCAAAATCTTCCAAGCTGGGGGACAATTTACCAAGCTGTGAGCGACTTTTTGCAATGCTCAAAAAATATTACTCCTGCTATTAGATAGTCTTTATAGCGATAGTAATAAAAATTTGACAGACCTGAGCGATGAGGAAAGGTGGTTTGCGCGTGAATACTTCCCCATGCTGATTACTGAATCGGAGTCATCACCCGATGATGCCATTGAGTATATAGCTGAAGTTGCCACAAGGGTTACTAATACTGAGAACCGGCGGATTTTGCACAGCTGCACCCCTTCTGTTAGGGCTGGCTTGCTGATGATTATTTTGCGTTGCTTACCCACTGAGATTTACTCAGATTAATCCATATTGACATCCTCTCCCGCTACATCCGTCAGGATTAGCGGGAGAGGATGTCAAATTTAGGACTACCTTAAATTTTAGCTATCTGGAGATCTGAATTCAGCAATTCCACGAAGAAATATACTATTATCTTCTTCAGCAAAACTTAATGAACCGCTTGCTGGTTGTACTACTGGGTTAAAACCATTTTTTGTAGAATTAAACAAAACGTAGTCCTCAGTATAGGTACCACTGGCTCCAGGTGCTAAAGTTCTTCTTGTTGGTACTGATGACGCACTAAAAGGGAAAAAGGTTCTTGTACCTCTGGTATCATTTGTAATTTCAAAGCCACCACTAACTAGAGAAGCTTCGTGAGAAGTTAATTCACAAATCATGGTTTCAATTAATTGCAATGACATTATTTTTTACCTCACTTACGTATTTAGGTAATTACTTACCTAAATACCTAACTGTAAACACTGTTTATCAAAAATTCATAAGTCAAAGGACATAACCCATGTTCTACCTTTTGGCTATCACGGGGTAAAAGTAGCAAGTGTTTAGGGCTTGCTCAAACGCCTCCATGTTTGCTGATTTGCGAGAAATATTTCCTCGTCAAGCACGACAATTTGCCAGCATTAAAGTTTGTGATACTCAGAAAGAAAAAATCACTCATTGATTGCAGCAGTTTCACACAGTATCCGAATATAGATTTTCAAGTGGCTGATATTTTGAAGTGGGAGTTTCCAACAGAACAATTTAATGTAATTGTCTCTATAGTAATTGTTCATCACTTACCATTGCTTCTGTTACTGCCTAATTTGAAAGCTGCTCTCAAACCAGGTGGCCAGCTTTTGATTTTGGACTTAGTAAAGTATGAAAATATACTTAATAGACTGAGTGATTTCATTGCTGTTCCCCTTAGCTGGATATTTAAACGTTCAGGAACTGAACAGTTATAGTGTCTCCACAGTTGCGGGTTATTAGAGCCGCAATCATAAGTTACAACGTTAATATCATTGGCTAAGTACATATCTAAAAGAAATCTGGCCACAATACTTTTCCCAGTGCCTCCCTTTTCGCTGGTATACATCACTATTCTTTTATTGACTGCTGCTTTTATATGAGGATTAGTCGCTTTATCCATGATTCAACCAGCTTATAAATCTTCATCTCGATAAATTTGAGGTACAAAGCCTGACCTGTTTGGTTGGCTAGTTGACTCTGGTTTATTATTTTGTTCTTCTACTGCTGGCTGTTGATTTTTTCTTCTACGCTGACCATTATTTTCAGATGGTTTACCAGCTTCACCACTAGCTTTAACTGCTCCTTGCCTTTCAGCAGCAGGCTCTAATGACTGATTATTTTCTTCTGACTCAGTTTTCTTTCGCTGACGGCTGCTTTTCTTCAACTCCCCTATTAAATACTTAATTCTGCTGCCACTCAAATGAATACCTAACCCTTTCAGCATTTCTGACACTTCATCATAAGTGTAGCCATATTTATCAGAGGTCAGTTTTTCAATATATCTCCTCATCTTCCGAACTGCGTCTCTGTCCGATACATCTTCTCGCTCTTTTGGCTTTTGCTCCTTCAGCAGATTGATGGCTTTATCAATCTTGCCCTTCGTAATCACTTCTGAATTCTGATGCTCACTCATGGTTATCTCGTGAATACCGATTAACTGATAATTATCGGCTATTTGAAAAAATCTGATTCAAAATCCTCAAAAAAATTGACTATTGCGGCTACGCCGAATCAACTTTTCGTATTACGGCTACGCCTTATAGTTTTTAGTGTGGCAGCTTCGCTGGTATTCTTATTCAAGCTAATGCTAAAAAATCTGACTATTACAGCTACGCTGAATAAGAGAACTTTACTTAAAACAGCTTCGCTGAATTATCTTTTCATATTACAGCTACGCTGAACTATTATTTTGTGTGCCAGCTTCGCTGAATCAGAGAATTTTCATATAGCGGCTACGCCGTTTTATCTCCTTTATTGTGGCTACGCAAAACCAGAATTTACCGACTGCTTGATTATCTCAAATTCCGGCTGTGCCGTTGATATATCTCTCTTAAAGTTGTAGGATGGTCAGCATCACGGCTACGCCGTTGTACTCCCACCTTCAGCCCCCCTGCTGTGTCCTCCGTACTTACGTAGCACATGACACATACCTCGCCCCCAAAATGGGCTTGAAGCCAGCCATGCCTCAAAGCTTACGCTTTGTCTCGCTGCGCTCGAACAGCAGACTGGTTCAAGTGGGGAAACCCCCCTTGAAAAACCCCCCTCGCAATGTCCCTGATATTCTCGATTTATGGCGAATCGCAAGCAGTCAAAAGCTCTAGTCCGAAAGCATATTTTTCCAGTCAGGTTGAGCGACATCGAACTGGACTTGCTGCGAATAAAATCACTTGATGCGGGGATGTCAGCGAGTGAACTGATGAGACGCAATGCGTTGATGCGTCCATTACCAAAACGATTAAGTAAGATTAGCCTGCAAACATATTGGGAACTAGGACAAATTGGCAATAACTTAAACCAACTCGTTAAAGCCACAAACACAGCCATAAAAATGGGGCGTACTCCACCAGCCAAGCCAGAACTATTACAAGAACTTTTAGAAGTATTGCATCAGTGTAGACGAGAGATTGCCCAAGCTGACACGGAATCTGACGACTGGGAAGATGAGGAAGAAGGCGATGATTGGGAAGCAGACGAAGGGTAGAGGTTTTCGCCATCTGTTAAATTACTTGGAATCGCGCGATGAAGCTAAACTAATCGGCGGCAACATGAGCGGAAGAAATGCGCGTGAATTGGCGCGAGAGTTTAAGCTGTCGAGACAACTTAATTCTGATGCAGACCGAGTTGTTTACCATGTCTCATTGTCAGCAGCTAAAGACGATAAATTAGATGATGAGAAGTGGAGCGAGATTGGCGACCGTTACATGAAGGAAATGGGCTTTGATGCCAATCAATTCGCCATCTTCCGCCACCACAACACCGACGACGACCACATCCACATTGCCGCCAGCAGAATCAGGATGGATACAGGGCTAGTAGTGCATGATTCTTGGGATTATGTACGCTCTGAGAAAGTGCTGCGGCAGATTGAAATTGATTATGACCTAGTGCAAGTGCAGGGCAGTAGAGAAAAACTGAATCGCACACCCAGCACCGGACAAATCAGGCGCATAAGGCGAGAGCAAGAAGAATATGAACTAGGTAAACTTGACCAGCCACCAGGACGCACTATCAAAGAGGAACTTCAGCAGACAATTGATAGGGCTAGTGTTGATAATCCCCAAATGCCAACGCTGATCATGCGGCTGCAACAAGCTAGTGTCAGTGTGAGAACAGGATTTACCAGAAATGGGAAGTCTAAAGGTATTTCTTATGAGAAAGATGGGCAGGCTTTCAGTGGTACACAGTTAGGGGCAGCTTATACCTTCCCCGGTTTGCAAAAACATCGTGGCGTTGACTACCAGCCACAACGCGATGATGAACCTATTCATGAATTGCTGCTCAAACCTGTTAAACCACTCCCAGTTGAGCAGTTAGAAAAACTTTTTCAAGAAATTGAACGCAAACAGCAACAGCCTCAGTTCACTCCACCACCAGAGGATAAAGTTGTTTGGCAAGTGTTGCACAAGTACTTAAGCGAGAAACGCTATATACCAGATTATATTGTGCAAGGATTACATGGTAATCAGTTGCTTTACATGGATGAGCAACGAAATATTTTGTTTATCAAGCGTGATTTAGATGGTGAAAAAACTGGTGCATTAGTTTGGTCAAAGCCTAGAGAAAATCATCGCACTGTGGAGTACGACCAAAACACCTCTACAGCTTATGGTTGGTTTTATCTGAGATTAGGGGGGCAACCAACGGACAAGGTAGAAAACGTCTTTTTGTGTTCTACACCAATTGATGCCATGTCAGCAGCCACCTATGTTATCTCAAGTTGCAAGGGGCTACCAGCAACTAGAACCATGTTTATGGTAGCTGATGACCCGAATAAGCTACCTATGGAATTTCTCAAGACTTTCAATAGGGTTGTTGTAGCATTCAATAATGATGAGCAGGGGAATAACGCAGCTAGTGCAGTTTTAGAATTGCTGCCACAGGGTAAAAGGCTCAAAACCCATAATCCTGATTGGAGTCAGGAACTAGAAGCTCATCTGAGGGAGGAGCAACAAAAGCAAAGACAGCAAGACCGTGGTTTTAGCTTGTGAGCCACGCGGAGCGTACACCTGACTCGTTGCTGCCGAGGCGAGGCTTTAGTTTTTACTAGCTGGGCAGTTAAGAGAGCAGTTTTTTGAAGTACAGTTGCAATATAAGTGTATTATTAATTCTCAATAATTTTGAAGTTATTGAGAATGAAACAGGCGTTCAAAATTTGCTGTAAGTCATATTCAGTAAGCATTACGCAAGAATTTTCTCTAAAAGTCTTATGCTCAACTGGTAGTAGTAGGGCTACTCTATAGCTACCAGTTGGGGAATCATCAAATTTTCAACAACTCGTTTTTTTACTGCTCAACTGGTAGCGGTGTGTCACCAGTTGGGCTACCCAACAGCTACCACTTGGGGAAGGTATTTAGAACTACTATTTCAATACTTATAATCTACATAAATCCTATGTAATAAGTGATGTTTACAGCAAGCTTTGGTGTAATTAAAAAGTGGAGTCCAGGTTTTGGGTTACAAATGTAGTATAAAGTAATATAAAAAGATCTGGTTGACTGACAAAAGTGGAGATAGGGGGAGGTGTAACCCTTCATCAAAGGGCATTCCATGTCGTACTCTAACTGATAACCACACACAGTTATGATTCAGACAATGGCAAAAACCTCCCACATTTATAATGAACTGCTTAAACTACTAGGTCAATCAAAATCTTGGGCGGATATTCGCCATCTGCATACCTTAATCTGGATGATTATCGGACTAATTTGCTCAGGATGCATAAGTTTGACGAAGTGGACTATCTATGTCGATAGTCGCGCCAAGTTCGCCCAAAGCCATCAACGACGGTTTAGCCGTTGGTTACACAATCCCCGCATAAATGTTCAACGGTTATATAGCCCAATCATTCAAGCAGCATTATCTGCTTGGGGTTCAAAGGAAATAGTCTTAATCGAAGATACAAGCATGTTGTGGAATCGTTATTGTTTAATTCGAGTATCAGTTCGATATCGTGGACGTGCTGTACCAGTTGGATGGCGTGTAATTGAGCATAAAAGCAGCAGTATCTCATTTGATGTCTATGAACTTTTATTGCGCCGCATATCTCGATTGTTACCAACGGGAACCAAAGTTAGATTTATGGCAGACCGAGGTTTTGCCGATACAAAATTAATGAACTATTTGGAGCAGAATTTGGGGTGGCACTACCGTATCCGTGTAAAGAATGATTTGTGGGTACTACGAGCAGGTAAACCACCCTGTCAACTAAGAGATTATCATCTGAATCTAGGAAATGCTCTATTTCTTCAGGGTGTGCAGATAACTAAAACAAATCCTTATGGTCCGGTCAATCTAGCTTTAGCGCGAGATTTGGTTAGTAACGAGCTTTGGTACATCGTCAGTGATGAACCAACCTCACTACAAACTTTTCGCGAGTACGGGGAACGGTTTGATATTGAGGAGGAATTTTTGGATGAAAAATCCAATGGCTTTCAACTTGAAAAGTCCTTAATTCGTTCCCCCATTGCATTGTCTCGTTTATGCCTAGTTATGGCAATTACCACCTTGTTTTTAACTGCTCAGGGACAAGAAGTTGTCAAAACTGGTCAACGGCGTTTAGTCGATTGTCATACTTTTCGGGGTAATAGTTATCTACGTCTTGGTTGGGAGTGGGTCAAGGGTGTTTTGCATCGCGGATGGAGATTGTTTTCTACTCTTTCCCTTTCTGGAGATGTCGATCCAAACCCCGTGATTGCATCTCAAAAACAAGCTCAAAAATCTCTCGCACGCGAGTTTCGAGTCAGAAATTTTTCTTATACTTCGTAGTTTTGTCAGTCAACCAGATAAAAAGATAGAGTTTTGCTCAAGAGTTGTTTAATAGCAATGATTTGGCTTCAGATGACGCGCAAATACTCATTTTTGATCCAAAAAGTGTGAGCGTCAGTTGGAAGCCAGACAGAAATTCTCCGCCTAAATACTCCCTATTGCTACCCGCAATACTCATTTTTGTATCAAGTATTCTTATTGTGTCTAGGCAGACAATACTGTACTGAAGATAATTTCCAGGTCAGGTTTGATCACAAGAAAAAGAATTGCACCTAGTGGGCGAACTTGGAATGAAATTCTTATTGAACAGCAGCAAGAAATGCTTAAGCAGAAGCAACCAAAGCGGGGTTTTAGTCGGTAATCTCACGTTGATCCGGCGAACTCGTTGCCGCTTCGCTCGATGAGGCGGTGGCTCTTACGGGCAGGGAGATTACTGGTTGTGTTGACTAAACCCTCATGCCCGCAAGAGCCACTCCGCTACGCCGCCTCATCGCAACGAGTTCTAAATTCTAGATAGAAAGTGACACTTCAGTTATTAACTATTAAAATTAAATAAATTTAAACTGAAATGAATTTGTTATAACAAGCAATTCATTTTAAATAATAGATTATATTTGCTGTTGAAATATCTTCAGTAAATTTGATTATTAACCGCTAAATTTCAAAACAAAAATGAACAAGAATTATAAATATTTGGATTTTAAAACATCTGCCGCAGCTATTACTAGTCTAATATTTTTCGTTAGTTGCCCGTTTTTGTTTTTATTAGCTTTACCAAGTTTTTTTTGGAGAGATGATTTTATTGGAGTTTGGTTGAATAACCCAGGTGATTTTCCTTTTAGTTTTTCAATGGCATTATTTGTTGCATTATCTTGTAGTGCAGTAACTCTTGGAATTTTTAGTGTTAATCAGGAAAGTTTCTCAGTCTTTGTAGTTATTATTGCTGCGCTTATAGGTTGCATTCTTAATTTGATTATTTTACCTATTAATGCCTACAAATATCTTATATATTTGTATTTGTTAACTGGAATTTTATTGATATCTCCAATATTTTTAGTTATAACTTTAACAATTGATAGTTTTTTAGTAAAAGATAATTTAAATATTAAATCATTGAAAATCACATCTAAATTACTATATATAGATGTGTTCATTTTAGTTAATTTATTTTCTAGTTTTTTGCTAGTATTACCTTTTGTTTGTATTTACATATCTGGCAAAATTTTAAATGAAATCCAATATCGTTATCAACTGTCTGTAAAATATACACTTTGTTTATTATTAGTAATTTTAATTCCTTACTGTATAGCTTCTACTGCAAAGCTAACTCCCGGATTGATTATGCCAATTGAGTATAGAAATTATTTAGGTTTTAGAGAATATGAATCTTATTACAAGCAAGCTATTACTCAGCTAAATGAGTGCAAACAACTGAAGAATTATATTGGACATATACAAACACAGGGGTTTGCAGAAGGTAGACATTATCAGCAAACTGATTTTAGTGCAGGAGGAGAAGCTGGTCGTTTTGTTCTTGAGTTAGTTGGAGATCAGGGGACTGCTTTTGTTAATGGATGTTACGGTGATTGTCTAGGATATCCAGAAGACTTAGCAGTTAGAATTTATACAAAATCTGCCAGAAAAAATCTGACTTTTTCTCAAATTTGCCCATAATTTCAACTTGCTAAACAGAGGGGAAAGAACTTGTACAATAACTCTCCCCTGCTCCCCTGCACAAGCACAGAGGCTTTGAGTATCGGTGAGAAATCTGGGTTATAAGGCTTTCAGTAGCCAGTGCTGTGCAACTTCCTTTCTTGGCCGCACCTGCGTGATCGCTTCTCCTTCAATGTCGGAATTTTGGGGAAAGCCGACATTAAAGGGAAAGCGGCTAATTTAGATCAATATATAGTGGTTAATGAGAAAGTGTATAGATGAGTATAAATGCTGAGGAATTGTTGAGCTTCTACGCTGCTGAACGGAGAAATTTCGCTACTGCTACTATTGAGGACAGACGTGAAGGTTTTTTCAGAGGCGTTGACCTCAGTGGCATTAATCTGAAAGGTTGTTTTATTGATATCGACTTCAGTGGTTCTACTATGAGGAACGCTATTTTCAGCTATGCTAAATGGGAGCTTGTTGTATGGGAAGATATTGATTTCACTGGTTCCGATTTCACTGGGGTAAAAGGTATAACGGGGTCTACCTTCATTAATTGCAATTTCAGGGATACTATCTGGGATGGAGCCAATTTGTGGCAACCCGCCTTCGTAGAGTGTACTTCCCCACATTTCGACCGCTTCAAGAATGTCCAAGTTCCTGAAATTAAGTTCCTCACTAAATCCCAATACTTCGGCTACTAGAGGAGAATTAAGATTTTTCTTTTCGCTCCCATCTTTATATACTGCTACTGCTATCAATAAAAATTTAGTCCATTAAGAAAAAACTAAGAAAAAAATTTATTATTTAGCTAATATAGCTCATACCATAAGTCTTTCAGCCGCCAGTGCTGAGTACCTTGATTGCGCGTTAATGGCTCAATCTTTTTTGGGAACACTAACTCCAGTCCTCAAGCACAAAATTCAGTATGGATGTTGAAGAGTTTTTGAGTCGTTTAGATGCAGGTAAAAATAATTTTTCAGGTGTCGAGCTTAGTGGCGCAATCCTAAGCGAAGTTGACTTATCTGGCATTAATCTGAGTGGTGCTGATTTGAGTGGGGCAATCCTCTGCAAAACTAAGTTACGGGGTGCTGATTTAAGAGATGCTAATCTAAGCGGGGCTGATTTACGTGAAGCTGATCTGAGATTTACGCGTATGGAGGGTGTTAATCTCGAAAATGCTAATTTATTGGATGTAAATTGGCGTTATGCAGAAAAGTATGGGGCTTATTTCTGCAATACTGTTATGCCAGATGGTGAAGTCTTAACTGAACCAAACCAATACGAATGATGCAATCGCAATTTTTCAGGTGCGACCGCATAATAGAGATGCGACTGGGTGGCTGTCTTAAACCTTTATCAGTAAGAGACATAAACCTAAATAGACGCGATTAGCTTTTGACTGAAATTAGAGATAAAACTAGGTATGAATTGTATATTGATGGTGAGATTTCCCTAAAAAAATAAACATTGCCAATTGGCTGTTTACCGCTATCTTTAATTGTAACGGTGCAGTAAACCAACTGACTTATGAGCCGAATCATCGCAGTTTTTAATCAGGCGGGAGGTGTTGCCAAAACCACCCTTACCCAAAACTTGGGCTACCAAATAGCGCAATTGGGTCATCGTGTTCTGCTCATCGACATAGACCCCCAAGCCAGCTTAACCATTTTTATGGGCTTGGTTCCAAGAGACATAGAGCAAACTGTCAACAATGCCATTGTGGATGAACAACCTCTGCCAATTCTTGAGGGGATTCACGGCATGGATTTAGCCCCTGCTAACATCTCTCTCAGTACGGCAGAAATGCAATTGGTTAGTGCTTCCATGCGCGATTTCCGCCTGAAAGAAGCCATCGAGCCAATCCAAGAGAATTACGATTTCATCCTCATAGATTGCCCTCCCAGCTTAGGGCTACTCTCTTACATCTCCCTTGTAGCCGCCACTCATGTTCTCGTACCTTTGGAAACTCATTTCAAAGCCTTTGAGGGAACAGGCGAATTACTAAAAACGGTCGCTACAGTACGCAACAAACCTAACAGGAAACTGCAAATAGCGGGATTTGTGCCGACAAAATACGATGCCCGTAACTCCCAAGACACTCGTACCCTAGCAGCCATCACCGAACAATTAGCAAGCGCCGGAACTGTCTTTGCACCCATTCCTCGCTCTACTGCTTTTGTTGATGCTTCAGAAGAACGAATGCCCCTTGCAGTTTACGATCCCAAGCATCCATCTGTCGCCATCTTGAAAAAAATAGCCGTTAGTTTAGAATCCTTAAAATGAGACGCACTACTAAAGCAAGCCAACCTCTCAAAAGCAAAATTGAAGTACCTTGGGACACCACAGGCATCAATAATGTCGATTCTCAAGTGAGCATCCCATTAGACCAGATTTCTCTGCCGCCTAATCAACCGCGTCGTTACTTTGATTCTGAAGCATTAAAGCAGTTAACTGAATCCATCAAACAGCATGGCATCTTGCAGCCCTTGTTGGTACGCCCTCTTGATGGACAGAAACACGAATTAGTCGCAGGAGAACGCCGCTATCGTGCTGCCTTAAGTATTGGGCTGAAAGTTGTCCCCGTCGTCATCAGAGAGTTAGACGACAACGCAGCTTTTCAATTTGCACTTATAGAAAACTTGCTGCGGGAAGACCTCAACCCAGTTGAAGAAACTGAAGGTATCCTGCAACTGCTGTCTCTCAAACTAGGTCGAAGCGTTGAGGATATCCCGCCATTACTCTATCGTCTACAACGCCTACAGAACAAAGCATCTACAGTTACCCATAACGTTATGGGCGCTCCCGTTGGTGAAGGTGATGAACCTACCCATAACGTTATGGGCGGAGTTGAAACTGAGTCCACTAATAACGCTATCAGCGACGATGAAGGTGATATTGGCTTATCTACCCATAACGTTATGGGCGAAACCGAAACGGATGATTCAGCCCTTAATCATGAGCCTGCTGTAAACCAAGACCTCAAAATTGTTGAAACAGTGTTTGAAGGCTTAGGCTTAATGGCCTGGGAATCTTTCGTTAAGAACCGCCTGCCCTTGTTAAACCTCCCAGAAGATATCCTTGATGCACTAAGGGAAGGCTCACTTGAGTACACCAAAGCTAGAGCGATCGCCCAAATTCAGAAATTAGATGAGCGCATTGCCTTTTTAGAACAAGCTATTGCCAACAACTGGTCTTTAAGCGAAATCAGACAGCGCATTAGTGAGAAGAAAGCCGCAGGATCTACCGAAAACACCGAGTCTAACGATTACAAAGAGCGCTTTACTGCTGCGACTACCAAACTCAGAAAGTCCCGTATTTGGTCAGACCCTAAGAAGCGCAAACAGATAGAGAAACTACTTGCCCAATTGGAGACGCTGACAAATGCTGAGTAACCTTACATACCAAAACCAGGATGTAGAAAGCAAAATGCTCAAATATTTTTTATACTAAGCTTTAGTGCCTAAGATTCATGTTTAAGTGACCATGCTAGAGTCAGAAAAACTTATCCAGATAGTACAAGCTTGGCTAGGCTACATCAGGTTAGAAGAACTGACTCAAGCTGAGGTTGAGCGTTCTTCAGATATCTATTCAAAAGTAGTAGATAAGGGAGTGCAGCTTGTTGGCAACAAGCTACTGTTAGATAGCGAAGTATTTACACAATTCCAGCAACAGCAGCAAGCAGTTAAAAGAGGTAACAAAAATGATGTTCAGATGGCTGTTGCTTTCCCACAAATTTATATAATCAACGGCAAGGGCAAAGACCAAAAGCTGAAATACCTGCCTCTGTTCACCATCGATATTTCACCCATCTTTAAAGGTAATTACCGCAAAACTGGCTGGGACTTGACCGAATACGAGTTTCAGCCAGTGGTTGTTAATTTGATGCGGCTGTACGGGCTAGAGGAGGAGCAAGCCGAATCACTGATTGTTGCTTCAGGAATTGGAAAATTTTTAGAAGACACTTTTAAAGGAAGATTCCCAACGCTTCGAGACTTTCTTGAACTGGTAGATTTACCCGAAGTCAAGTACAAAACCTCTCGACAACCTTATTTGCTTCGCTGCGATTTTACGCCCTATAACGCCCTTCTGAAACTTGACATACAAGAAATCCTCAAGGAACTTCAACAACCTGACTGTAATAGCGAATGGCTAACTGAAACTCACCCAGCAATGCAGTACTTATGGGGTCAGCCACAATTACCCAGAGATGAAGTGATGTTCTGGGGTGCTTTTCCCTCTCATGCACCTGATGAATTTCAAGCATCTGTCCTCAAACACGCCCAGGAGAATTTACTAACTGCTATTTGTGGGCCACCAGGAAATGGAAAAACGGAGGTGTTTCTGCACCTTATAGCCCAGCAAGTAGTAAATCGAGCGTTACGGCTTGTTCAGGGTCTTGATGATGTAAATAATTTAATATTCTTTGTCGGCGCTAATAACTGGAGTTTAGACTAAATGGTCAAACTTAAAGGACAAAAAAAGGGGGTCTGATTGAACACAGACCCCCTTTTGACAGAACCTGAGAGAAGTACCACCTACTCTCACCTGCCAATATGAAATTTGACAAACTTCAAGAATTTCGTCAAGCAGCTTACAACCATCTGGGCAAAGCCCACGATGCGACTTTTGAATTGACTGATGCCATCTTGACGACTCGTAATGCTTACAGTTTGGCAGATTTATCCCTATCTCCATTTTTTAGACGCAAGTGGTCAAGCATCTATGAAGCTCTACAAGACAGCAGACCAAAGCGACAAAAATTGATGCAGTTGTACATAAAACAAATGCCAACACAAGGTCGTCCCTTGTTGGCAGGCGACCATACTGCTTGGCCTCGTCCCGATGCAGTAACTCTTCAAGAAAGAACAATTGAACACACGAGTGTAACAGTGCCTGGAAATAAACCGATTACCATTGGTGAGGGATACAGCACTATTGCTTGGGTGCCAGATGATTCTGGTAGTTGGGCATTACCCTTGAGGCATGAACGAATTACTAGTTGGGAAAACCCCATAGACAAGGCAACCTGGCAGCTAAAACAAGTGTGCGAGCATTTGCCTACCAGACCGATTTCAGTTTGGGATAGCGAGTATGGTTGTGCCCCTTTTGTCTTGAAAACTGCTGAGATTCCAGCAGATATTCTTGTACGTTTACGTTCAAACCTTTGTTTATGGGGCGCACCTCCAACATATTCTGGTAAGGGTCGTCCCAGGAAGCATGGTATCAAATTTAAGCTCAATGAACCCGATTCATGGGACGAAGCAACTCAAACCCTAGAGATGAACGATCCAAAACTGGGGCAATTAATAGTTAGGTTATGGGAAAATTTACACTTCCGTAAAACTGCGGCACGTCCGATGTCATTGATACGAGTTGAGCGTCTTGATGACAAAGGTAACTTAAGAGTCTCAAAACCTTTATGGTTGGCTTGGGTAGGAGAAGAAATGCCTCCATTATCCGAAGTTTGGCGGCTTTATTTGCGTCGCTTTACTGTTGACCACTGGTATCGTTTTTTAAAGCAACGCTTGCACTGGACTCTTCCTAAACTAAGTACTCCCAAACAGTGTGAGAGATGGAGCGACTTAATGCCAATGATTACTTGGGAATTGTGGTTGGCTCGTGATATCGTTGCTGACAACCCTTTACCTTGGCAAAAGTCAATCGCTCAGTTGACCCCTGGAAGGGTTGCTCAGGCTATGGGGATCATTTTAGAGGGTATTGGTACTCCTGCCCGTTCGCCCAAACCGCGTGGAAAGTCTCCGGGTTGGGAACCAGGAAAACCACGACAACGTAGAATTCGCTATCCCATAGTTAAAAAAACTACGCCAAAACCACGTAAAGAGCAAGCAAAATCTGCTTGACATCAAAGATTTTGATACTTGAAGCTTGTGTTTTATCAACTCAGCGCAGCTGGGTCGTTTTGTGTTGCTTAGTCTAAACTCCAGTAATAACAGCACCGTTAAAAAATTCCAACAACGACTGGCTATAGATTCTCCTGCTCAACAGTTTTATCTTCCAGGCGGCAACCAAGCTAATATCCGTAAGTCAACTCTACCCAAACTGCAATCAACCCAAGATTGGCTGCGTAATACTGAATTTGAGCAGGATTCTTGGCAACAAGCCAAACTTGAATTGCTGCAAGCCGAGAGTGAAATTCAGCAACTTATAGAGCAAGACCGCTTTAATACTGCTCAAAAAGTTACTGATACCGAACGGCGATCGCAACTGGATGGAGAAATTGAATCACTCAATAACGAGATTGCTGTTACTGATTCCAAGTTACAAGCACTCCACCAACAGCTATCAAATTTGTCTGATTACGCAAATTTTCCCTTTGATGCCTACCAGCAAATACGAGAAGCTTTAACCCAGGCAGAACGCGAACTGCCAAAAGAGTCCGACTCCATCACAAAACGCGCCTTGAACTGGCTTAATGCTACTACGGATCAGCGAATTTTCCGCCGATTGGCTTTGCGGATCAACGCAGCTGTGTTAAACACCTTGGCGACAAGGCATCCTTTTCAGACCCCCCTTGACCACCCTAGTTTAACCGCAGCCCAGGCAGAGGTGAATCAAAAACTCGATTTTTCACAACAATGGCGCAATCTTTACCTGCAAGTAACTTCAGTTCAAACCCAACTAACAGCTTTTAATAATGAACTAGAGTTAAAGCAAGCTCAAAAGCAACAAATCCAAGGACAACTTGATAGTTACCCCCAAGCCGATTTTTACAGTCGTTTTTACCGTGACTATCACCTTTTGCAGCTAGAACTATTTCAACGAGCCTGGGCGTTTCTGTTGCAAGAAGTCCTCCGACGCAAGCATAGCGTTATGAGGGCATTAGAAACTTACGGCAGCGTCTTGACGGGGGACGGAGGGGCATTGCTCAAACTGGAAAGTGATAGTGATGCTATCTACCGTGACTTGAGCTTGATTTTCCCCGTGATTAGCTCAAGTCTGCAATCAATACGTAATATGCTGCCAATTCTTCATCCCAATAGCGTAAAGCTGGCACTGGTAGATGAAGCGGGGACAACTCTTGTACATCAATTATTTCCCTTGCTGGTGCGATCGCAACGGGCAGTAGTGGCTGGCGACCCGCAACAAATTGAGCCAATCGTAAACCTTTGCGACGATACCATCAAACAATATCTGAAAACTGCCTTTCTGGATCGGGGCATGGGGAATGAAGACTATTATCGCTATGCCCCCACTGCCAAATACACAGCGACCGCTTATCACCGCGCGGCTGGTGCTAATGGCACAGAAGGCGACTTAGGCAATGGCATTATTCTCTCTAATCATTACCGTTGCACCCCACCCATTATTCAGTTTTGCAGCCCCAACTATCCCGGTGGTCTGCAAATCCTTTCAGGTGATCAGCAGACTGCAACGGTCAAGCATCTGCTGGCTTACCACGTTGAAGGAAGCCACTTAAATCATACCAATCCCGAAGAAATTGATGCTGTAGAAACTATAATTGCGTCCTTGCTAAAACATGGGTACCTACTAACTCGGATGACAACTCAAAGACAATTGGGGTGATGTCGCCGTTTTCGCAGCAAGCTAACGCGCTCAAGTATCGACTATCTAACCGTTGGCGAAACTTTTCTTGGGATGATATTGGCACAGTTCACACCTTCCAGGGGGGAGAGAAAGCAGCTATCATCTTCTCTCCTTACCAGTGCCACCAAGAGCATAGTTTTTGGTTTCTCAACCGGAAACCTAATTTACTAAATACCGCCGTTAGTAGGGCAAGGGAATTGTTTATTTTGGTGGGCAATCTCAGGGAACTAGAATTAGCTGGTGGTGAAACTAAGCGGTTAGTTGAACACATTCGGCATAATGGAGAAATTCGCACTTGAGTGAGGTTTGAATATATGGCATCAGCAATACGGCACTAACACTATAATTGTTGTCAGTGTCGATTTGGCGATACCACCCACCTGATTAAACAGGGCAATAATGCGGCAAAGATGGTCTGAAGTTGACACTGGCTCTTGTTCCTAGAAAATACGTTGAGGTTTGGTCAACCGACTCGGTTTTAGTTTCCAGTTTATTGAAGTGTATCAGAAGAAGAGAAGTCCTAGTTAAGACGGTAATTTCAGCAGTAGACTTTATATAAGAAAGCAACATTATTAAGTCATTGCTATGACAACCAAACAAGCCATCTTTGAAGTGATTGAACAACTACCAGAGCAGCACCTTGCAGATGTGTTGCAGTATGTTCAACAGCTTGCTCGTACTCAGAAATCACCAGATTCAAACCCCCCCACTGACAGTAGCGACCCCCTGGCAAACTTCATCGGTGCAGTATCTCACGGCTCCCTGGCTGCCAACTTAGACTCGGAACTCTATGGCGACTAAGTTTTTCATTGATACTTGGGGTTGGCTTACGCTTCACGACAAAAGTGAACGCTATTACCAAGAAGCCACACAAGCTTACCAACGTGCCATTGCTCAAAATGGACAAATTTATACAACTGACTACGTTCTTGACGAAACATTCACTTTCTTTTTTCGACGACTCCCTGCACCGATAGCCGACCAATCCATGAAAGCGCTGCTGTCAGCTTTTTTAGCCGATAACTTTTATTTAATACGCATTACTGAAGAACGCTTTGCCCAAACCCAAGTACTCCGTTCTAAATTTCTCGATAAGCCCTTGATTTCTTTTACTGACTTGACCTCAATGGTCGTTATGCAAGAATGTAACATTACAACAATCCTCACCGAAGATGCTCACTTCACTCATGTGGGCATGGGCTTTGAGCTAGTTCCCTAATTGGTGCTGAACTGGTCAAAAGTGCGTGCGCGGTGTGGTTAAAAGTAGCTGTTAGGGGTGCATCATGGAGAAGAACTATACATTCAAATTCAATTCTGACACTGCCTTAGAAGCTCTCAAAGTAGGTAAATATGACCCGATCAATTTCTACGAGGCGCGTTTAGCCCTATTCAACCTCTCCGTAATGGCAGACTATGATCAGCTAATTTGCCTGCCCACACTAACTGCTATTGACAAATACTGGTATCAGATTGAAACAGCCCGAAAAGTACTTAGACAACTGGGTGGACGCGCATTACTAGCCGATGAAGTCGGATTGGGCAAAACCATTGAGGCGGGACTAATCATAGCCGAGTACTTAGCAAGGGGTATGGTACAGTCCATGCTGGTATTAACTCCCGCATCCCTAGTTTCCCAGTGGCAATCAGAGTTAAGTGAGAAATTTAACATTGCTACGATCACTACAGATAACCGTGACCCGCAACAACCGATAGACGAATTTTGGACGAATAATCCGCGAATTATAGCTTCATTAAACACGGCTAAGTCTGCTAAACATTATCCTCACGTCACCAGTCGCACTTGGGACTTGGTTGTTGTCGATGAAGCCCACCACCTGAAAAATCGCACCACCCTCAACTGGAAACTGGTCAACGCCCTCAATAAGCGGTTTATCCTCATGCTCACTGCTACGCCAGTGCAGAACTCCCTTATTGAACTGTTTAATCTGCTGACCCTCCTCAAACCGGGACTACTACAAACAGAAGCCGCTTTTAAAAAAGAATACGTCGATTCCAGGAATGGACGAGTCCCTAAAAATCCCGAAAAATTGCGCTCCCTGATGCGGGAAGTCATGGTGCGAAATACCCGCGCTCTAGTAGATGTCAAACTGCCTAAACGCTTCGCCACCACAATTACCGTTACCCCGGCAGCAGGCGAGGAGAAACTTTACCAGGACTTGAGCGAGTATCTACGTTCTTCAGAGGATAAGCTAGACAGACTCTCCCGCACCAATTTGCTGATGCGTGCTGGTTCGTCCCCTGGTGCTTTAGCTGACTCCCTCAAGCAATTGACCAAACGCCTACCTGACTCTGAACTGAAGTCTTTAGCAAGACGAGCAGCCCAAGTGAAGCAGGTCGAGAAAGCAAAAGTATTGGTAGAGATGCTCTCAAAATCTTCCCAGAAAACCTTGGTCTTCACGACTCATAAAGCAACTAGCACTTATTTGACCCAAACTCTGCAAGCTGCAAATATCCCCTTTGCAGAATTTACTGGTGGGATGTCCCTTAAACAGAAAGATGAGGCTATAGCCGCATTTCGAGATACTGTTTCTGTACTGCTGGCATCCGAAACAGGCGGAGAGGGACGTAACATCCAGTTTGCGAACGCGATCGTTAATTATGACCTCCCCTGGAACCCAATGAAAATAGAACAACGCATTGGTCGTATCCACCGCATTGGACAAACCCAGGATGTTTTTATTTTTAACTTTTGTCTAAAAGGCAGTATCGAAGAGTATATTCTGCGGATCTTGCATGACAAAATCAATATGTTTGAACTGGTGGTCGGAGAGATTGAAACAATTTTAGGGAACGTGGATGATGAATTTGACTTTAGTGAAATTGTCATGGATATCTGGCTCAAGCATCAGGTAAAACCAGAATTAGATACAGCCTTCGAGCAATTGGCAGATAATTTGTTGAAAGCCAAAAACCAGTATCAACAAATTCAAGAACTGGATGAACAGATTTTTGGCGAAGATTTTGAAGCTTGAGAGATTAATTTGACTAACTATGATTTCAGATCCAATTATTGCTACTTTAGAAAAAATTGTTTCTCTGCATGATGGAATAGCAGAACCTGCTGGTGAACACATTTTAAATGTGTTGTTAACAGAAAATATAGCATTGCTACTTTCCCTCCCCGAAGAAGTTACTTTTACTACTATTGCTGATGTACCCCAAAGTGTTTTTGTCACCTATCATTCAGAAGTCTTAAATAAGCTATCTGAACTATTAGCTGTTAAAGGACTTATTAGTGCGTTGAGTGTTAAATTCGATGGACATCTGAAAAACACAGGCTTTGAGAAAATTTTATTGGAGAGACTCGCACCTCAAAATGGCTTAATTCGTTTTTTAGATGCTAAACCAGAAATTACTCGTTACATCTTGTGTAATGTCGCTTACACAGCCAATGCTTCCGAAAAAAGGATTGGTTTAGTTTCGTTCATTATCAATGAAATAACAGGAGTAACACCAGTAGAAATTGGTGATGCTTTGTTTTGGGAGTCTGACCTAATGCCTGTGGAGCATCAAGAGACACCATTGGCGATGACAATTGAAGATTTGTTGAGCTTAATTGAACATCAAAGTGCAATATTGATTGGTAAATCTCTAGATAATTGGCAGGCTAAATTAACAAGAGCAAGAGCTAGGGATGAAGAAAGACTCAAGGATTATTACAACACGATTAGCGACTCGATCCGCAACAAGATTGAGTTTAAAAAATTGATTGGTGATGAACTAGATAAGGAAGTAGCACGAATTGAAGCCACTAATAGAGAGTTAGAGAGAAAATTGTTAGATATCCAAGAGCGTTATGCAATGAGTGTAGAAGCTTCGTTGCACAGTGCAATGATTATCCATCTACCTACGGTACATATTCAGTGTGAGTTGCAAAGGAAGAAAGTAAAACGGACTGTAACAGCAGTTTGGAATCCGTTCACTAAAATTCTTGAGCCGCTTCGCTGTGAATTATCAGGAGAACCTGTTTACAATTTCTATTTAGATGACAAGTCAGCTAAAATTATCTCACCGACAGTCTGGATAAAGTAATTTATGACAATCAATTTACCTATGAAATTGTCACACTTGCCCAACAGTTTACCATTAGATGGCGCTGTCCGCATCGAGCCAGTAGAAGGAGTGCCGATATTTTGAGCTTCCAGCTTCGTACAGGGGCGAATTGAAGCATTATTAATCAAGCAAAAAGAATCTACACTTACTTCAGATTAGGGTGTTGATTTTATCAGAGAAACTCGCAAATTTATTCATGCAGTTTCTGTGTCGCTAGTTGAGGCAGAAAATAAAATTCTCCTTAATCAGCCAAGCAGATTAGGTATTAACTGAAAAACTTTTGTAACAATATCAATAACTTTTGCTATTTCCAAAATTATACTTGCTGCATTTGTAATTTCAAATTGTAAATCTTCAATCTTTTTAACTTCTGTTTTTAATTCAGTTAATTGTGGTTCAAGTCTACTCAATAAGCTCTCACCAGCAACAGTTGCCCATGTACGAGCATCGCTCCGAATTTTGGATGAATAGAATTTCAGTTTTTCCTTCTGTTGCGTAGTCAATACATTTCTATGTCTTCTACGAAAACTGTCAACTTCATCTGCTATATCTAGAAGTAAGTCCGAGTATTCAAACCAAAGGTCTATATTATCAATATTAGTAAGTACACTCACTTTCCAATTTCTCCTTAATTACATTACTTGTTTTAGCTTGGACTCTTATTCTAGTGACTTATTTGATAATTCTTTTGACTGTTTGATATACTCCTTTAAAGCTGTTGTGTTTTTATCCAATAAACTTTCAAGAGCTTTTGTGGATGGTTGTTTTCCTTCATTATAAATAGCTGCTAATTCTTCATGACTGCTAACTATTGTTTTTAACAAAGATATATATGTATAAGCTAAATCACGCCGCTTTTGAATCTCATCTTTTTTGGGATTCCAACGATCTTGATCCAGACTAATTAATGTATTTGCTAATGTAATAACTGAATTTCCTTCTTTTCTTGTCTTGCTGTCTAAAATCTCTTCTATATAATCTATAAAGTAGTTATCTACTGCTGCTTCTTCACTTCTTAGATATGTATCAATATAAACCTTTTGCACTACAGTTTCAAGACCCATCGCATAGGTCTTAAGAGGGATATTAGCTTTAGGGATAACTTCACTTAGAGTATCACGTCTCTTTCCTTCAAAGATTTCTTTAAGAATAAAGTTTGCTAGATCCAATCCTGCATTAACTTGCTTCTTAATTAATCCCTGCTCTCCCTGAGTTGTTTGAAGAAGTCCAAACAACTCATCAGATAAACTATCTGATTTAACTTTTAGTTCATCAAATTGACTATTAAAATCAATTAAATCTTCGGATGCAATTTCTCCCAATTTTTGTATATATAAAATGATAATACTGTTTCCCACTATCATTTGTGGACCTATTTTTTGAGCTTCTATATCGCACTTTTTCTGAGCTTCTAAACGCGATTGTAAATCAATTAATTCGGAATTTGATGTTAACAATTGAAGTTTTAACTTCTTCAATTCCTCAACTAATGTTTGATCGGGAACTTTTAATTTACTTATCTGCTGTTCTAAAGCATTGATCTTAGCTACAATTTCATTCTTCTCAACTGGAGATAGGGAGTCCGAACTCTCAGGTGGCAGAATAGAAATTGATTTATATCGAGCTTCTCTTAAGCAGGATAGATAAATATCATTGGCAATCACTGGCAATGCTTCTTTAGCCAAATTTGCGGTTTTCGAGAATTCGCGAACCTTTGCAAGGTTAACATCTGAACCACAACTACTAGCTATAAACAGTAATGGAATAACTAATATTCTTGAGAAAAACCTTCTAGCTATATGTTTAACCATAAATCACTATCCGTATCTTTATTTCTTCTAAATATGGACTAAATTTATTTCCCAGCGTGCTGTTTTAAAACTACACGGGTGTCCGCCGAGATACCTGCAAAAGTGTGATTATTTCGCGTATCTCGGCGATCACCCTACACACTTTAGTCCCAGATTTTAGTTGTACTTAGATGAGTTCTTAATATCTAAGATGATGAGCTAAAAATCATTAAAATAGGGATAGAAGTAAGGAAACTACTGCCAGGGTTATTTCCTTCTAAAAAGTTGCTGTAGTGTATCTAGATCAAACGAACATAGTCGTTGAGCTTGAGCCTTGCTTGGAAACTTTTTTCAAAGATTAGCTTTCTGCCTTCTTTGCTTTCGTATTATGCAAAACTCAACAATAATTTCATAGTACCTATGTGGGTACTATGAAATTTTCATATTTTATGCGTGGGTGTTTGTACGTCAGAAATTAGATGACATCAAATCTGAGGCTTTGTCAGACACAGATAATCGGTTTGGGCGATTGCGTCCCGCACTGAAGAGAAAAGCGATCGCTAATTAAAACGGCTCAGACCATCGCTTAACTAAAACCTCCCCAGAACTCCTATCAGGGCTAACGTGCAGATATTTACTCGTGGTATCCAAACTTGTATGCCCCAAAGTAGCCTGAACCAAATGCACCGGAACACCTTCATCTAATGCGTGGGTAGCGTGACTGTGCCTAAACCAGTGCGCTGAAACATTCATGGCATTCTCTAATTCTGCTGCCCTCGCCGCCCTTTTCACCACTCGGTCAATATGGGAAGGGGCCAGAGGTCTACCCGTAGCACTGGCAAACACAGGCGCATCTTTCAACGCCTCATCACGCAGTGCCATTAACTCCACCCATAGCGACTGGGGAACATGGACTCGGCGAGTCCGCCCCCCCTTGCCATAAACATTAATCTGCCCACCGCCACCGCGAGAAGCGATCGCCGAGTTCCACCGCAACCCATTTACTGCTTAATAAATTTCCAAGTTCCGCTACCACTATCTCTATCTGCGCCAGCAGCCGTTGAGACACACAACAAATTTTCATTACAACTTCTGCCTCTGGTATCTAAGTAACCTCCTTGACCATTACCATAACCATTCACAAGTTGAACAGGCTGACCTTCACGTAAGTCATCTGAAGATTTGTTTTTAGAAATTATTTTCCAGGTTCCGCTACCACTATCTCTGTTGGGGTTGTTGGCTGTAGAGACACACAGCAGATTCTCAGAACAGTTTCTTCCCCGCGTGTCTAAGTAACCACCAGCACCTTGCTCATATTGATTTTGCAGGTAAACGTCATCGAGCGACTCAACAACTCCTGTTTTGCCAGTTTTTGATAGAATCTTCCAAGACCCACTACCGTTATCTCTGTTGGGGTTGTTGGCTGTAGAAACACACAGCA
>NZ_JADEXT010000041.1:0-63125 GCF_015206985.1 Nostoc sp. LEGE 12447
CGACCCTTGTGAAATAGCCTTGCCAACCGACTGCTTGGGCTTTTAAACTCTTGCATTGACTTTGAGCGCACTACATAGTTCTTGCATGAGAAGCTACCACCCTTAAGCTCTCAAAGTCAACACCCTAGTTTCAACCGCTTTGGTTGTTCAGTATTTGTGGGAGTATTAAGTGCATTTGCTATCCCGGGACGAGTAGCAATCATGCTAAAAGGTATAGGCAGGAAAAAACTAAGTAACGTTAGGGTTTTAAATAGGATGGGTAATTTCATGGTGATCTTGTTGAAACTGTAAGGAGTCAAGTTAATAAACCTTGTTTTCTAATGTCACTAGCAAATCTTTTCTTTGTTCCCTACTATTAATTCAATGAGTCTACTTTCTATTCCAGAAAAATTGACAGTTTTCTATTGTTAGTTAACAGATTATTTTTCCTTTAGCGATTAACTTGAGTTCAATGAGTTGAAAAGATGCTTTGAAAAGCTGAGACTCCAATAAAAAGAAAATTCAAGAGTGGTTTTGTAACACGAAAGCTCCCAAACGAATCTCCGCGCCCGATTTCCCACCAACACGCCACCCAATCACTCCAATATCTTACGTCAGCACAACTTTCGGCAATAAGAGAGAGAATCGATTGGGGAGATGATGGACTATGCCCTGCTTGAGCAATGTCTACGACGGGCTGTCTGGTGTCGCTTTATTTATCCCCAGGTTTACAGGTTTACTCTCATCAGCACACCATCGCCAGCAACCATGTTCTGTTGGCTGCCATCACTAAAAATAATTGGTAGCCCTCTGTTGCCATCAGTTACAACTGTGGTCGCTCTTGGGCAGAACTGCGATTCCTGAAAATAGTGAAAATCTTCCTACATCTGGCTACATTATCGCTTATCTTTTTAAAGGAGAAGATTGTTCGTACTATTTGAGCAGCGTTGTATGGACAAGAATGAAAAACGAATCCTTGATTCATGGCAGATGAATGCTTCGTTATGGGCACAAGCAATTCGTCAGCAGCAAATCTATTCTCGTGCGATCGCCACTGATGCCGCTATGCTCAAAGCAGTAAGCCAACTTAATCCACGAACATTCTTAGACATTGGATGCGGTGAGGGATGGTTGTCTCGACAGCTTTTTTCTTTAGGAATTGATGGATGGGGTGTTGATTTTTGTGCCGCTCTCATTGACGCAGCAAGGGATAGTGGTGATTCTCGCTTTGTTGTCTGTTCCTACTCGGATCTTGCATCACAAAGATTTAGCACAATTAGCTATTTCTCTTGCTTTATCTGCAACTTTTCAATTATAGGCGAATGCGCTCTTGATGAGATCGCCAAGGCAGGCCATAGCCTGTTAGAGTCCAAAGGCAAAATAATCATTCAAACCCTTCATCCGATAATTGCTTGCGGTGACTCTAAGTACTCCAATGGATGGCGCGAAACTTCATGGCAAACAGTTTCAAATAAGCCATTTCACCCTACTCCTTGGTATTTCAGAACGCTCGAATCATGGATCAACGAGTTTCATGCTTTAAATTACCGATTGTTAAATTTATATGAGCCATGCGATCCCAAAACGAACAAACCGATTTCAATTATTTTTGTCTTTGAGCGCGAATAAAGTATTAAATTTACTTCTAACAAGACTGCTCCAGCTTTCGTCTAGAGCAGTTTTATATTGCGTAAAGAAGCAAATCTTCAACTATATCCTTAGCAAAGAGGTCAACGATATTCTATATAAGCGGCATATTGATTTGATACACCTGCAAGTTTTGTAATACTTAACAGTCCTTGTTTGGGCTGCCCAAAATGATCCTTAAAAGTCCAAGTACTCCAAATACCCATGTCGTTGTGCTTGGTGTCGCCTCGCTGCCATCCAAACTTTTCAATTTGAGCTGCATAATCAGCATTCACTAATTGAGGTTCAAGTTCTGTATATAATACACCATAAGAATAAGCAGACTGCTCCGAGCCAGCAGTGAAGTTTGCTTTAATTCCAACCCTGGATGGAGTATTTAAGGGTGGTAGTTGTATTTTCGGACTGGATTGGCTCAATGAACACTGGAAGTCGGATGAACTTTTAGATGGGGAAACTTCTAAATTCAGATGCACTTGAGGACTTATTTCAGTGGTAGAGACAAACAAATAGGAGGCTTGAATATTTAGCTTGGCTTTGTGCGATAAAGAGCAAAATGTACTGTCCTGATTTGTACTACTGTTATCGACAGTAGAGCTTGAATTTATAAACCCTATCTGTTGGGTTGATAATTCGAGATGTTTTTGTTTTTGCCATCCGGTCTGGAGTAGTTTTTGCTCATAGAAGGCTTGTACTTGTTCTGGCGACTGTACCACATCAAGAATAATTTGAAAGTTGTTTGAGGATTTAACGATGCTACCAACAACTTCTGCCTTCTCAGGTAGCGGCAGATGTACAGGCAATTGAGGAGGGAGTTGTCCTGGTATTAGCTGCTCGGCTGCAAACACACCAAGCCAACGTTGTAACAGCTTTTGCAATGCAGTTGATTCGAGTTTACAAGTCGGTACTGCTGCAAGCGTTGTTAATGCTAAAACGATCGCACTAACCAAAGTCAAAAAAGGCGAAAATCTTACCCAGTACATGACCAGCCTCTCTATACAAATAATAACCTCTAAAAATTTATCAAAGTAATGGCAGCCGCAAAAATATCCAAAAGAGCAATTTTGATGAGCGCAAAACTTTTCGGTCTACTGACTTTAATTCCTTTTTGGTAAGGATTCAGGTGGTAGAGTATTGACAAAGGGAACACTTAAGGGAAAGTATCACAGATGTGAACCAGAACTTGGCCTACTGTATTAGTCCGAGAAAGCTTGAACCTGTTATCAAAAGAAGAACTGGTGAAAGGATTCAGGGGCTTGCGTTGAGGTTGGCGTAAATGGTAAGAAAATCTACTAAAATCATAAAGAATAGAGTGGTACATTATCAGGATGAAATAGCGCATGGTGGGCAACCAACGGCATTTGCTGTCTCTGTTTTGGACGTTAAGCAGCCAGCCGTTTGGGAGGATAATCCTGAGATTACTGAGCATTGGTGTTTAGCTCACTATTTACTGGATGGCCACCATAAAATATATGCCGCAGCACAGACCAACAAACCACTCAATTTAGTGTCATTCCTGGCAGTTGATGAAAGTTTGGCATCTGAAGAGGAAATCAAGTCGGCTCTGACTTATCTTACTTGATAAGAGTACATGTGCTGGTAATCCTACTGTCCTACTGTTCTTATTAATGCTTGCAGAGCGAATGCTGTTGCTACCCTTTGCTTTGCACCAAGGCATGATGTTTCGATTACTGAGGGTTGCCGATAACCCTCTCAACTGTCCCCTTCAGAGCCTTTGAGCCTGTCTTTAGAATTTGTTTGAGCTAGAAGCAGGACGTTAATTGCAACAAAGCCCTATTGCGCTACTTTCTCCCGAAACTGCTTCCCAGCAGAAAACGCAGGAACTCTAGTAGCTGGAATAGTCATTGGTTCATTCGTTTTGGGATTTCGCCCTTCGCGTTCTGAGCGTTCGCGTCGCTCTAATGACCCAAACCCAATCAGCGTTACCTTTTCACCATTAGCTACAGTCTCGGTAACGACTGACCAATCAATTCGCAATTCGCTTTTTCGCCCATTCGCAATTGTAATCCATATAAATAATTCCCAATTAGAGCCTGTATAGAAACAACTTTTACAAGTTACTACTATCTTAAACCTTGCTAAATCAAGTATTTTTAGAAAAAGAAGGAGGGTTATTTCTTGACAAGTTCTTAGTAATCCATAATTTCTAATTGTTTTTAATTGCGAATTGCGAATTGTTATGGCTGCTACAGCATCCACTAATTCGCCTTTGTTCATAAATCACCCTGAAGTATTGCACAAAATCTAGCATTACTATCCCTAATCAGGAAAGGGGGAAAATGAATAACAATCAAGCATTAGATGAAAATTAATAATGCACGGCTACTGCTGTGGCGACTTTGAATTAAGGGGTAAAGCCAGTTGAATTTTAGAGACTGTTTCTAAAGGATTATGAAGATGCTGATTCTGACTGCGCTAGTCGTCGCAGCATCAAGCGAATCATTACCGTATAGATCATTGCTTCACTAACTTCGGGAAGTAGTTCATAATCTTTACTTAGGCGACGATAGTGATTCCACCACCCGAAAGTTCGTTCTACAATCCAACGCTTCGGTAACACCACAAATCCTGGTTCGGTGCGACGCACTACTTCTACTTTAGCCTCACACAATTGCTGAATCACTCGTGCAAGGTTCTCCCCACTGTAGCCTTGATCTACCCTTCAGCAGTACAATATTCTCTGTGGCATCTGCCGCTTCCATCACTACAGCTGTAGCTCCCAAACGTTCAGGAAAATTGGCTTCCGTTACGACGACTGCCAATAGTAGTCCTAATGTATCCACAAAAATATGACGTTTGCGTCCTTTTACTTGCTTGCCTCCGTCATAGCCATAAACCTCCCCCTTTTTTCCGTCGTTTTTACCGACTGACTATCGATCATGCCTGCTGTGGGGTTATCTGCTTTATCGACGCTGTTGCAAACTTCTTGTCTAAGATGGGTATTAAGCTCTCAAGGCGTTGCCAATGACGAAAATACTTGTAGACTGTTTGCCAGGGTGGAAAGTCGTGCGGTAAAGAACGCCACCTACATCCTTCAGATAACACATAGAAAATCCCATTCAGCAATTCCCGCATATCCACCTCACGGGGCCGACCAATTGGACTCGTTGCCGGTAGGAGCGGTGCAATCTTCTCCCACTCTGAATCAGTCAGGTCACTGGGATAAGGTTTCTGAGACATGATTGGCGCTTAGATTTAAACTCCTTGTCTATTTTGGAATTGATTTACTCCTCCAAAGTGTTAGCTTTACTTTTCTTTAGAAACAGCCTCTTAGTCGCAAATTTCTCACAAACAATAAAAAATAAATTCACATCGCTTGATGTAAGATATTTTTTGATACATCATCAATTGAAATTTATGATGGTAAACAAACTAAGTACAAAATAGCAAGTTTCAAGCTAAAACAGCTACTAAAGTTTTTACTTATACTAGGATTGAAACACTCTGTTCATAAAATTAAGCATCCAAAACAAGGCTTGAATCAAACCAAGCCAGAAATATTATTAGAGAGAAGGTAAAATGCTGCTTGACTCCCAATTAAGCAGTATTTGGGAGCATTTTTAAGCATCTGTAAGCAGCAGCAAAGATATGTTTTACAGGACTTGAGCTAGTAATCGCAATTAAAATTCGCCGTGAGCTTATAGTAATTAAGGCTCCTAACTTCAATAATTTTGTCCGAATAGTCCCAACTTGAGAATTTTTTAATTCGGTTTTGGCTAAACATTGTGATCTCAATGCATTCATCAAAACGTAAGCAAGAGAAGAGAACCATAAACGTAGTTGATTTCCTGCAAATCTATGAGTACTAGTTCTATCACTAAAAAGTTCTATTTGTTGTTCTTTAAAACGATTTTCTATTTCCCCTCGCTTACAATATTTCTGTCTATATAGTTGACCAGGGGGTACTTTATTGGTAGGAAGACTTGTAACAACAAAACGAATATTATTTCCCTTTATTCCATATTCGACCTTACAAACAACACGACGACTACGACTCCAAGATTCACGAGTCTAATAGTCTAACAACTTATGCCAAATTGAGTTATCAATCAGGTCACAAGCAAGTTCAGAAATTTGATCCATGAGGTTTAAATACTGGAGTTTAGACTAAATAGTCGAAATCAAAGAAAAAAGAGGAGGTCTGATTGAACACAGACCCCCTTTTGACAGAAGGTGAGAGAAGAACCACCTACTCTCACCTGCCAATATGAAATTTGACAAACTTCAAGAATTTCGTCAAGCGGCTTACAAGCATCTGGGCAAAGCCCACGATGCAACTTTTGAACTAACTGATGCTATATTAACGACCCGTAATGCTTATAGCTTGGCAGATTTATCCCTATCTCCATTTTTTCGACGCAAGTGGTCTAGCATTTATGAGGCGCTACAGGATAGCAGACCAAAGCGACAAAAGTTGATGCAGTTATACATCAAACAAATACCAGTGCAGGAACGTCCCTTATTAGCAGGCGACCATACTGCTTGGCCTCGTCCCGATGCAGTAACCCTCCAAGAAAGAACAATTGAACATACCAGCGTGAGAGTGCCTGGAAATAAACCAATTACGATTGGTGAGGGGTATAGTACCATTGCTTGGATACCAGATGATTCTGGTAGTTGGGCATTACCCTTAAGGCATGAGCGAATTACTAGTTGGGAAAACCCTATAGACAAGGCAACCTGGCAGTTAAAACAAGTGTGCGAGTATTTGCCTACCAGACCGATTTCAGTTTGGGATAGTGAGTATGGTTGTGCGCCTTTTGTATCAAAAACTGCTGACATTGCAGCAGATATTCTTGTACGTTTGCGTTCAAATCTTTGTTTATGGGGGGCACCTCCAGCATACTCCGGTAAGGGGCGTCCCAGGAAGCATGGTATCAAATTTAAACTCAATGAACCCGATTCATGGGGTGAAGCAACTCAAATCTTAGAGATAAACGCTTCAAAACTGGGATTGTTAAGGGTGAAGTTATGGGAAAATTTACACTTCCGTAAAACTGCAACACGTCCGATGTCATTGATACGAGTTGAACGTCTTGATGCTCAAGGTAATTTAAGAGTCTCGAAACCCTTATGGTTAGCTTGGGTAGGAGAAGAAATGCCTCCATTATCTGAAGTTTGGCAGCTTTATCTGCGTCGCTTTACCGTTGACCACTGGTATCGTTTTTTAAAACAACGCCTGCACTGGACTCTTCCTAAACTAAGTACTCCCAAACAGTGTGAGCGATGGAGCGACTTAATGCCGATGATTACTTGGGAATTGTGGTTGGCTCGTGATATCGTTGCTGACAACCCCCTGCCTTGGCAGAAGTCGATAGACAAACTAACTCCTGGTCGGGTTGCCCAGGCTATGGGGATCATTTTAGAGAGTATTGGTACTCCTGCCCGTTCGCCCAAACCCCGTGGAAAGTCTCCAGGCTGGAAACCTGGGCAACTACGGCAACGTAGAATTCGCTATCCCATAGTCAAAAAAAGTACGCCGAGACCACGCAAACAGAAAGATAAATCGGCTTAGTACCAAAGATTTTTCTGATTGAAGCTTATGTTTTGTCAACTCAGTGCTGCTGGGTCGTTTCCTAATGCTTAGTCTAAACTCCAGTTAAATAGAGTTTCTAAGAATGAAGTTACTGTTGATAACTTCTGCTCAAAGTCAAGCGAGGCTCTATTTTGAGTCGCCGTAGCCATTTGAATTAAACGGCTGTTTCGCGCCAATCCAAAAACGTAGTCAACTCCAGTCTGCGACTCACACCATGTCATAATATCGTCTCTGGAATAGGCACTATCTCCTCGGGCTAAAATCTCAACATTCTGCCAATGTTGACGTATTTTTTTAATGACTCTTTGCAACTCTTCTAACGCCCCAAATGCTGGATCTACATTAGAAGGACGAAGTTTGGCTGCTAATAAGTGTTTCCCACAAAAAATATAAAGTGGAGCATAGCAATATCCCCCATAATAGGTATTGAAGAAAACTTGCTCCTGATTGCCATGTACTAAATCATCAGTTACATCTAAGTCAAAAATAATTTTTCGTGGTTCTTTTGAGTAGGATTTTAAAAATATATTTACAAATAGGCTTTCGATTTCTGCTGAAGAATGCCCAATTTTATGATAACGACTGTGAGATCCTTGTCCTACATCTTCAGGGCAATGTTCCAGCCTATTTAATGTACAAATAAGCTGCTAATATTGCAGGCTTATCTTGTACTCCAATCCTTTTTCCTAATGATAGAGCAAACATCGGATCATGATGTAATTTTTCATGGTCATTTAAGTCTTCGTATCCCATGACCAACCCGTAGATTCGTTGTTTAATTAAGTTTTCTATTGAATGGTCAATTCGATAAGGCTTTCGGTAATCTTGGAAACATAGTGCAAACTGTGATGTGATTTGCAGTTTTCTATCTATTTCAGCAATTAAGCTTAAACCTGCATCAGATGTTACTTGTCTACCCTGGAAATTAACTACGACTAGAACTAACTTTGGCTGTTCAAATCTGAACTGTTTTGGTATACGATCTGTCGAAGCTGGGGTCATGCTCTATAACTGCAATCATTACCTATATAATTGAGGTAGTCACTACCATCACTGAAGACATGGTATTTCTGTTGACCAGAAAATCCAGCATTATCGTAGAAGTATACTTGCATATTGTGACCTGTCCGCACTCTTGTTTTTGCGGAACTCAGACTATCGTTATGAATCCCCAAACGGCTAACATCAAACCGATAAGTGCGTCCAAACTCAAAAAATTCTCGCTGCACCTTCCGTCCCTTGAAGTCAGCTCCTTCATAGAGGTCTATCACGCCAATAGCCCCAGAACGGTTAGCATCCGAGTTATCCTCTTGGGAGCCATCCTCTTCAAAAGTCTCAATGATTTCGAGAGTGCTAGAACCATCAACGCCTACTTTAGTATCTGCGGAAATAGTTACTGGGGTTTCAGGTTGTTGTTCGTTAGATGCTGATTGAAATGAATTAGTCATGGTTAAAATCTCCTGTGATTGTGAGTAAAAGTTAGTAAATTGCTCGGTTACATTTGGTGGTAAAGTGCGTGAAATGATTCCTCAAACACAGTTCGAAGCTAATTGATAAATCATTAATTACCTTGTGGTATATCTATTTAAGCTCGACGAATTGAGCGGTTCCAAGCAGATTAAGCGAGTTGTATCTTTGCAATTGTGCTTGACCAGGAGCAGCACGAACTAAACGCTTACTGAGACAAGCTTTAGTGAAGTCTGTAGCGATTTTCTAGGAACCCTAACCCTGGTTGCCCATCTTCTCACTCAACACCCTCACAACATCCCCTGCGTTAGTGTTTCCGAATGTCGGGAGTTCAAAAAAGTCAACAGCAACAAAATTTGGAAACTGATTTGGACGCTTGGGGTCTGGCTTATTTGGATCTTCGTTAAAGCATCGATTATTTATTCGATCCATAATTTTGTCGTAGGTATTGTCAATAGCTGCGGTAATAGCTGTAGGAGCATTCCTAAAATGGTTGAAAACGAACAGTTTGGGATAATCTTTAGCATCTTGATAGTTACCTTTATTCCATCTGCAAGGACAATCCCACTTCTCAGCGAGATCGCCAAGGCTCCAACAATTTTCTTTGATATAATCCTGATCGTAAGCTACAAATTTGCTGTTATTTTCACTTCTGTTGCCGAAAATAACTAAGCGCTTGTTCCAGGCGATCATGTCAGATAACAAAGGCCATTGTTTCTTTTCTTTTACCTTCCATCCTGATTCATTATCAGCATGATCGTTAGGGTTATATATTAATTCTTTAACCTCTATATCTGCCCTTAAAATTTGTGATTCTATCAGCTTGGGATCTTTTTCATAACTGTAATCTTCTAGGAAAATAGTTACTACTTCTTCCCGATGCTCTTTTAGAAATTTCCCTACATCATTTAAGGCTTGATATAATTGTCGTGAAGGTTGAGCATAACTAATACCTGCTATCCAGCCCCTCTTATTGACTTCATGCAATAAATATACTCCTGGCTCTGGAATCACCTTGAAGACATCGCCATCACCAGGTTCTACATAATAGGTATCTAACATTAAAGCTCTGACACCTCGCTCAAGTTGGTGGGTAAGACTTACAGATTGGTTGCATGCAGTCCAGCGAGCATCTTCATAATTAGTGAAAGCATTATGCGTACACAAGTAAGAACGCTCGTTATATCTTTTTCCGCCAATTGTCTGAGGTGGTTTTTCTACTAATATCGGCGGTTTTGGTTCGGGATTACCTGAATTTCTGTAGAGGGCTTTAATAATACTTTTCCCCTCTTCCCAAACATCGTTGGAAAGTTCCCAAATAATCACTCCTTGCGCTCCAATTTTCTTTAAAAGGTTTAATTTTTCAATGGCAGTACCAGGCGTTTCAAAGTAAATGTTATGAGCATAGGGGTAATTTCCAGAAGCAGAAATGAATGGAGGCCTGGGTGTACTTCCTGGCACTTTAATATTGGCCTTTGCATCTGTATGAGCATCAGGAAATTGACTTAGGATATCTCTATACCTGACTGACTTATAGCCTGGAGGAACCTGACCACTCAAGTCATCTGGTTCTTTTGGATAGGCAAAGTCATAACCATAAATTGGTACTCCTCCGGCAATTTTATTTCTAGGAATATTCTGTCCTGCACCTTGCCAATTCACAAAAAATTTATTTGTCCAGTACCAAACAGAGTCTTCCACTGAAAAAATTGGATTGTTTGAAATTGGATCTGATCCCTCCCCAGGTTGTCGTGGGCCTGGCCACTCTCCCTGCTGCTCTGCCATATAATCTTCCTGATTGCGAACCTTATAGGCGGCTGTTTGCGGCCCAACGGGAGAGTCATTCCAGGAACCAGTTAGGTCATAGCTCATAATGCCGACCCAATCTACATAATTGATCAGGGCTGAGTCGTAGTTATTGCCATACCAGGACGTAGCAAACACCGCAGCTGAAATGATTTTATTGGGCATGGCTTCTTTTAACCGTCTAGCAAATTCTGCTAAACCTCGTCCAGCCGGATGAGGCCCATCACTTTTTTGTCTGCCTCCCTGGTCGCCGCTATCACTACCATCTTTAGCCCACCAACATTCTAAATCTAGGTCTATCCCATCTAGATTGTTGGCTCTCACAAAAGTGATGACATTTTGTACAACTTGATCAAGCAACGGATCGGAGGGATTATTGCCTATCCTTTCCATGAAGTAGAGAAATCCATAATCTACTGCTCCGCCTATAGCAACTGAGATGCGAGTCCCGTTGCGATGTCCTGCGGATACAACCTCTGCAATGATCGCATTTACATCAGCCAATGCAGCTTGGTCAAACTCACCAATATTACTCTCACTAAACTGAAGAAAGGAAATAATGCCATGAGTGATATACCGATACATCTCATCATTGCCATAGTTAAAGCCTTCTGCTTTTCTCCAAGTAGGAATATAAGCAATGATTTTGGCTTGTCCATTTCCTGTGGAAGTGAGATCGTACATCTCATCATAAATTGCCCATCCAGGGTCTTGTCCAGGGGCAGCACCCGCCCAGTAACTGGCTTTGAAAATATTTCCCTCGTATTTGACCATCTCTCCTGCTTGGTAGCCAGTATCTTTAACCACCCATTCAGCAACGTTAGGATAATCTTGAGAAAGTCCCATTTTTAACTCCTTGTATTTTTTGAATTTGAGATTTTTGTTGATTCGGTAACTCTAAGTACTAAATTGCATAAATTCATAGCGGATTGAACGAAACAATTTAGCTACTTGCTGGGTTGAAAAATGCTATGATTTTAAGCAAACTTTTACTTAGCTTGCTGTTCATTGAATTGCTTGTACTCTTTTACAATAGAGAAATTTGAAGAGACACACATCGTCAAGACAGGAAATTAGTTTTCCAATTTTGGAAAGTCAATTTCCCAAGTTCAAAAACATTATTTAGTCACCCTTACAAGTAGGCAGTTGTGACCAAGAACCACCAGGAGCAACAGTCGGTGCAGAAGCAGTGAGAATCACCTCTCCATTAGCGCCGTACATCCATCCTTGAGCTTTAATCAGTGGTAGAGATTTAGGAGGATTGCAATAAAGCCCCTACAACTGCAAAAATGATTTTAATTAGGGAGCTTAAATGTACGAATGGAATTGTCAACATCTCCAGTGATATAGACCGTATCCTTTGCGATCGCAACTCCTGTGAAAATAAAAGGTTTTGGTCCACTGGGGAAGCCCTCAAAGCCGATTGGTAAATTCTTCTTCAAAATCACACTTCTACCAGTGTCAACATGAATAGCTTTAAGACTTTGTGTCCCAGTGTCAGCAACTACTGCAATTCTGTGAGGATGGTAAGCAACGCCCTCTGGAGAGGATAAATTTGAAGCAATCACTTGACGCTCTCCAGTTTTAAGGTTGATTCGCGAAAGTTTATTGCCCAGATACTCTGTAACTAAGACAGTAGAGTCATCTATTAGAGCCAGACCAGTTGGACAAGATAAACCACCTGCAACTATACGCCGATTGCTGCCAGATTTGTCGAGGATTTGAGTAATCTGATTTAAAGCACAATCAGCTACCAAAATACTGCCATCTGAAAGCTCAACGGCATCGTAGGGTGCAGCGAAGCCTGTGTAGGTGTTGAGTACATCTCCCGTGTTCCGGTCTAGTCGATGCACAGCATTAGCAAACCAACTACTGATAATCGCGTGAGCATCATTAACAGAAACAGCCGTGGGAAATGGAATACCAGCCGCATAGCCACCGAATGTCTTTTGTATGCGTCCGGTTCTTCTATCGAGAATTCGATAGGACGTGGCATCAGCAACATAGAGATTATCATTGTGGACAGCAATTCCCCCTGGCGCTGTCAGCCCCCCACTTTGAATAACTTTTCGGACAACGCGGGTTTGTGTATTGACTTCAGTGATTCCAGTATCTACATTGTTAGTCACATAGAGCAAATCGTTGAGGCCAAAAGCAATATTATCCAGTCCTGGTTGTAACTTAACAATTAACTCACTCTGACCTGTTGTCGTGTTTATCTTCAGGATTTCACCCCGTGCGATATCTACCGCAAACAGCTCACCTTTAGAATTAAATTTAACAGCAACTGGAGTTTTTAAGCCTGATGCAACCTTTTGTATTACACCAGTATCAACATTAATTTTTGCGATTTCCCCTGTAAACTGGAGGGGGCTGTACAACAATTTATCAGGGCCAAAGTCAAAAGCATTTAACCCTGGTTGATTGAGAATCAAACGTGGGGGAGTTAGTCCGTTTAAGTCAATTTCATAAAGTCCTTTTAACGCAGGATTTAAAGCTTGAGCAACAAAGACGCGACCGCTCTGCTCATTTTGTATAATCGGATTAACACCTGGTATACCTGAAACAATGGTCTTAAAATTCCCCGTCCTAGGGTTAAAGCTTCTAACTTCACCTTCGATTGTAGCCGTGTAGAAAATTTGGCCGTCTGGCTTAAAGAAGAAATCGTCAGCCTGACCCTCAGGACGATTGATGAAGGTTTCGTACTCTCCCGTTATCACATTAACTCGATACACGGTTTGCTCAATGATGCTTGTCACATACAGTTGTCCTGCTGCGTCAAAATTAAGGCCGTTAAAACCCTTGAAGGATGATGGCGGTACTAAGACTTCTGGAACTGCTTGTGCGAAACCGACATTGAGTAGGCAGCAACTGCTTGCTAGCAGAAGTCCCCATTGCCAAAACTTATTTTTCAAACCTTTCATAAGCGATTGCTTTGTAAAGTATAACCAGCATAGTGCTTAGGCATTGACATAACTTTGATTATGTGGAATAAGCCCTGACTGATATAATTAGAATACTTTTGCTCTTGCTATGAATGCGACGTTTTTTAAGGAAAACTACTTTCCAATTTTGGAAAATAAATTTTTAAAAATTAATTAACTAATTTATAAACCAAAATAAATTGGGGGTTTTGACCAAGAGCTATAAGGATTAACAGTAGATGCAAAGCTAGTAATAAGCATATCAACAAGACTGCTACATTTAAAATGCAAAATTACGAATAGGTTCTACAGCATTATACAAATGTAGTCCTAAGTCTCTAGTAAGCTGTTCACAAACTTTGATTGCACGTACACTATTGCCTTTGGCATCAAGCAGGGGTGAGAAAATACCAATTCCACACTTTCCAGGTATGGCCATAACTAGACCTCCACTGACCCCACTTTTGGCAGGAAGTCCAACCCGATAAGCCCATTCTCCTGCAAAATCGTACATTCCACAGCTATGCATCACGCTAAGTACATCTTGCACGTAATACTTGTTTAGTGCCTGTTCTCCTGTGATTGGATTGACTCCTTTATTTGCTAGAGTTGCTCCCATCATTGCCAAATCATGACAGCTAACTGAAATGGAACATTGCTGAAAATATAAATCTAAAGTTTCTTCAATATTGTCACTAATCATGCCAGAATTATGCATTAAGTAAGCAAGTGCTTTATTTTTACTCCCAGTTGCTTTTTCTGACAAAAATACAGACCAATCTACATTATGTTCCCGTCCGGTGTAGCGACTGAACATTTTCAGTATTTGTTCAAGTCTTTCACTAGCACCCTCAACCGTAAGTAAATTAGTAGTAGCGATCGCGCCTGCATTTACCATCGGATTATAAGGACGATTGTTTTTTTGATCTAGATCAATTGAGTTAAAAGCTTGTCCTGTTGGTTCTACGCCCACTTTATTTAACACAACTTCCCGTCCATAATTCTCCAATGCCATACCGTAAACAAACGGTTTGGAGATGGATTGGATAGTAAATGTCTGTTGGTAGTCTCCTATCTGATAAATTTGACCATCTGTAGTAACTATAGAAATACCAAACCACTCTGGGTTTGCTTTTTTGAGTTCTGGTATGTAGTCTGCAAGTAGACCCTCTTTTAAAGACTGATATTTTTGATGCAGATAAAACAAATAATTCTGAAATTGAGAGTTTGTAGACTTATTTATATTAGAGTCATCTAATAATTTCTCTAATTGAGTATGTCTATTGTTGACTTGGTTATGAGAAGGTTTACAGATTAGTAAAGAGCCAGATTTTTGTTGACCTTTCATTTTGGAATTACCTATAAATTTAGATTGTATTTTAACCGCCGCCCAAGATATCAAAGTATCTAGTAAAAATTGATATACTTAAAACTATTTCCTAATTTTTGAATATTTTAAATAAACAAATTTGGAAGTAATTTTATTGAAAAATAGAAATTTCAGGTTAAAAATTGTATTTCTATTCTTGTAACAAGATTGCAAATAGATAAATTAAATGCAAAATCGGTTTACTAGGTATGCTTTTCTCGGACTCTTTATAGAATAGATGAAATCAATTCCGCACACATCGTCAAGACAGGAAATTGTTTTTCCAATTGTGGAAAGCAATTTTGGCTCTCCTAGACTTCGTTTGATAAATTAATACTAAAAAAAACCTCAAATACCTGATATAACTAAGTTTCGCTAAAATAGAATCAAAGATTTAATAAAAATATGCTTTTTGATTCTTGAATCCCCTACTATGTAAGGACTTAACCTGAGATCAAGTATTAATTTTCTATAACTAGTCTAGGAGAGCCGCAATTTTTGTAAATTAGTAGCACTAATTTATGAACCCGAACAAGTAGGTATCTGTGGCCAAGAACCACCAGGAGCAACAGTCAGTGCAGACGCAGTGAGAATTATCTCACCCTTAGCTCCATACATCCATCCTTGAGCTTCAATCAGTGGCGTGGGTGTAAGTAGTTCATGCTTGTTGTTAGTCGCTGTGTTCTCTTGTGGCGTTGAGATACTTGCGCTGGTGACAGTCGGTATCTGATAAGTCTGATAGGATGCAACTGCGGGGTCATCTGGCATCACTGGTAAGCCCCCGTTCCCCGTAATGATGAATTTTCCTTTTGGCCGTTTACTTCGGGCAATGCAACTATTGGCAATCAGTTGTGAAGTATCGATGACATTTGTGGGCAGAGCAGTTAAGCCTTGAGAGGGTTTAACATCAGGTGTGTTGAGTTGCACTAGGCCATCCACGCCCAATTGAGAACTGGCAGTGATGTCACTAAGTTGAGTATTCTTTGAACGAGGCTCAATGCCGAACAGGCCCTGGCTGGTAATGCGGATATTGCCGCCCCGATCGCTGAAAGCATTGGCTCTGATGTCGCTATTTTCCTTAGGGACAGCAACAATAAAGTCTGCGTCAATGGTAATATTGCCGCCATCCCCTCCAAATTGTGCAGTACTAGGTGTAGTGGAGATGAAATTCCGAGGACGCAGCAATAAATCTAAATCTGATAAATTAAGATCGTCGCCCTGAAAAGTACCAGCTGTAGTGGAGATGAAGCTGCCTTTTCGTAACATCAATAAATCCAAATTTGATAGGATGATATTTCCGCCGCGACCAGATGCTGTTTCAGCATTTATTTGTGCAGCAGTGTCTAAGGTAATAGAGCGAGCTTGCACTTCGATATCGCCTGCTACTCCTAGTCCCTGGCTATCAGAAGCCAACTGAGCGCCATCCATTAAGGATAAAGAATCCGCTTTTATCGCGATCTTACCTCCATTTCCCTCTGCTCCCTCGTTAACAGTAGCCTCGATACTACTGGCTTTTCCATAACGATCGCGTCCGGCAAGGGAGAGCGTATCAGTAACCGTCAGGTTCAATTTACCTGCATTTCCGTCACCGTAAGTACTACTTTCGATTGAAGACCCATTGTTGAGAGCAATGGAGCGAGCTGTCAGGTTCACATTCCCTCCATGCCCTATGCCAGTGGTTCTGTTATCTATAATTGAATCGTCCAAAGTAATGGAACTTGCTGTTATTGTAATGTCTCCTACACTTCCTTTAGATAAACCACCTAGAAAGTTGGAAATAATACTACCGAATGACGCATTTCCGGTAGCGAGAGAGAGTCCATCGGTGACAGTCAGGGTTATGTTTCCACTATTTCCTTCTCCTCCGATACCAGTAACACTACTACCTAGCAAAGCCCCATCATTCATAGTCATAGAGCCTGCTGTAATCGTAATGTTGCCTGCATCACCGACTGCTGATCCATCCGCCTTGCTTAGAATCGAACTGCCATAAGACCCATCCGGATCGGCCCCAGCTAGGGAAAGCCGATCTCTAACTGTCAGAGTCACATCTCCGGCATTTCCTTGACCATAAGTACTGCTATTTATGTAAGCTGCATCATCCATGCTAATGGAGTTTGCGGTCATTGTAATGTCTCCCGCATTGCCTACTACAGGCTGATTTGCGGGGCTTGTATAACTAAAGATATTACTCCCTCTCCCAGCTATACTGATGGAATCTGCTTTCATTGCAATGTTGCCTGCATTGCCTACTGCCAAAGCTTGCACTGTGGTCGCAATGTTGCTACTAATAATGGCGATCGCTTTTGTGGCATTGAAGGTAATATCTCCTGCTTGAGTACCTACTGAACCTAAACCTGAGTTAATCCCTCCCGAAAGAATACTTCCTTGTAAAAGGTTTATATTTTGAGCATTGATGGCGATGCTCCCACCACCGCCTGCACTTACATTCACGCTACTATTATCCGTGAGAGATACGTCTGCTTTTAACAGCCCTTGGGGAACGCTCAATCGCAATTCCTGCCCTTGCTGCGTCAGTCCCACTACTCCCAAGCCAGCCACTCCAGCCAGTTCTACTCGTCCTCCTGGTGCTTGCAGTTTTCCCCCCTCAAGCCTGACATTACCGCCTAATAGCGCTAAGGTTCTCCCTGGTTGAACTTGTAGACTTTGACTTAGAGGAATTGAGCTATAGGGTTGAGGATTGAAGGCGATCGTATAAGTACCATTGTCTGTGCCAGAATTGGCATCCCACCCTCTAAGAGGTAATCCTCTGCCTGGTGCTATCAGCTCAGTCCAAGCTGGAAAAATGTTACCTTGCGAACTGCGTGGTTTATTATCGTAGCTGGAGATACCTAGATAATAGATGCCAGAGATTCCTGGAGTGAAACTGAAAGGTTGCAAGGGGATAGTGGATTGCCGCCCAACACTGTCATCATTAGTAAACAGACCCAAGCCATTGCTATCGAACAAGAACAGCTGGGTATCTACATCAGTCCCACCAACTGTACTCGCCGTGAATGCTTGTCCTCCCGGTAAGAAGAGTTGGTAGAGATCCACATCATTTTCATTATCTAAATTGCCGGAGATTGCATTATAGGTTGCTCCAGAATTTGGGCTGTTAACACTCTGAGCAGTATCAAGCAGCTGACCCGCATCGCCGACTTCAGTAAATTGGTTCTCTAAAGCGGGAGGTTGATTCCCTGCTTGCACAACAATATCACCTGCTGTACCGTTAAATTGTAAACCAATCGGCACGCTGACGGTCAGCAGGGGAGTAGTAAAGGTATCAGGCTTAGTATTAAAAACTGTACCATCGGCAAACAATATACTACTAGCTGTAGAAGCTACAAACGAGCCTCCAATATCCAGACGGGCATTTTTCCCAAAAATAATGCCATTCGGATTTATGAAAAATAGATTCGCTGTTCCATTTGCCCGCATCAAACCATCGATGTTGGAGATTGATGTTCCTGTAATGCGGGTAAAAATGTTCTGAATCGATGTGGCATTGTTAAAAAATGCTTCTCCACCTGTCAGTACGGAAAACTCGCTAAAGCTGTGGAAGAGGTTGGTTCCTCGAACTGTTCCACCTTCAATCGTACAAGCTGTGCATCTTGGGGCGACGCTGGAATTGACTTCAAGTGTATTATCAGGAACAATTTGGGCACGGACAGGGTTAATCATGGCAAAAGTTGTGATCGCCCAGCATCCTGTTACAGTTATTGCTCCAGAGCCAAATAGTAGCGATTCCCAGTTTTGATAATACCTTAATTTAGTTTTCACAAAACTTATAGACTCCTCCCAACCACTGACCATCCTACCTCATCAAGCTTGACAAGTTATCATTTTCCTTCACAAGGTGCTGATTTTCCTATTTTGGAAAACTAAATTCCTCAAAGTGCAACACGCAGCCAGTTAATTATTTGTATCCTAGTCTTTAACGATAAGTTTTACTTAAATAGCAAGTTAATTTCTAGCTACAAAAAGTTAGACATCCCGTAGTTTTGGTAGGTTAAACAAATAATATATTAAAAAGTAAACCAGTTATGAACCAAGAGCCAAAGCAAACTTTGCAAAAATTTTTAGTCGTTGACGACCATGAAGCAATTCTTCAAGGTACAATCCCAGCGCTCAAAGAGAAATACCCAGAAGCAGAAATCTTCGCAGCTGGTGATGCTCAAACTGCATATCAGCAATTTGAACGTTACCACCCAGACTTGCTAATTGTTGATTTATGTCTGCCAGAAAAGCCTCAAGCTCAAGCTCAAGCTCAGGTTGAGGTTGGGATACAACTGATCAAAACTTTGATGTCAAGCACTCTCGCCCCTAATTTAGTGGTGCTGAGTACCAATATTAAACCGTTAGTGCGTCTCAAACCGATAATTAATGCTTATGAAGGTGGCTTTGCCGCTATGGATAAATCTTTACCAATCCGCGAAATGTTAAAGTTCGTTGACTTGTCATTACGCGGCTCTATTTATTTATCTTCAGAATTGCGATCGCGTCCAGAATTTGACCGAAAATGGATTGAGGTATTGACACTGAAATATGAAGAAGGTTTAACAGATAAAGCGATCGCGCAAAAAATGAACTTGAGCGATCGCACTATACGCAACTACTGGATTAGACTGCAAGATTCTTTAGGCGTGTATGACGAACCCGGTAAAGAATTGAGAATTCAAATTGAAATTGCAGCTAGAAAAATCGGATTAATCAACTGATGAAATTCGCACTTTCAACTAAAAACAATTTATGGAAAAAAGTTCATCAAGAACTGAAACTTTGGCGAGAAGTAGTGCTGCCAGGATTTTCAGTTGTCGGATTAATTATACTTGTTCGCTCAATCGGATTATTACAATCACAAGAGTGGCTTGCTTTCGATCAATTGCTACGTTTGCGACCTAATGAAGCCGTCGATTCGCGGGTGGTAATTGTAGGTATTGATGAAGACGATATTAACTATGTAGGCAGGTTTCCCATACCAGATAAAGAAATCGCCAAAATGTTGAGCATTTTAAATAGCTACAAACCGAGAGTCATCGGTCTCGACCTGTTTAAAGATAAAGGTAATTCGGCTGATGCCGAGCTTGCATCTGTCTGGAGAGAAAATCCAAATCTCATCGGAGTTGAAGTAGCATTAAATCAAAAACAATCTTTTAATGTTAAACCACCGCCTGGGTTAGCTCCTGAACGAATCGGCTTTGCAGATATAATAGTAGACCCAGATGGAAAGCTGCGACGTAGCTTAATCGCCAGTAAAACTCACACCGGAGAACTGAAATACTCCTTATCTCTGCGTTTAGCACAATTCTATTTGCGCGAACAAGGAATAAAATTTACTCATGGTAGTCGTTCTAAAGACCCCATCAGGTTCGGTTCGAGTCGGCTAGTCCGGTTTCTCCCCAATTCTGGCGGATATGTAAGAACTGATGCCAATGGCTTTCAAGTGCTACTGAACTTTCGCTCTCATCCTCAACCTTTTCGTACTGTATCTCTTAGAGATATCCTCAATCATAAAATCGATCCTAATTGGATTCGCGATCGCGTGGTTATTATTGGCATGACTGCCCCCAGCGTTAAAGATAGCTTTATCACCTCCGCAGTCAAAAATACACTCTATAGCACGGCTTTAGATATCGATCAGTCTTCCGATCAATACCAATGGATTTATGGTGTAGAAGTTCATGCAAATGCTACGAGCCAGATTATTAGTCATGTTTTAGAAAAAAGGCCACTGTTAAAAGTATGGTCAGAAATTTGGGAATATTTATGGATTTTAACTTGGGGTTTACTCGGCATAATTGTTGGTTTAATCCTTCAATCTCCGGCAAAGACATTGTTAAGTCTTGGTTTAACCAGTATCGCCCTTGTTGGAATTTGTTATTTTGGTCTTGTTTTAGGTTGGTGGATTCCTTTAGTACCAACTCTATTAGCTCTTACGAGTGCAGGATTAACGACATTTTTTTTTGACCGAGATTTAAGAGCGCTACTCGAACAGCGCAGTTTAACTCTGAAGCGCTCTTTTGAAGCAATTCATAATGGGCCTTTGCAAAGCCTAGCTGTAATATTAAGGAGTCTAGGGGAAGAAGAAATAGAGCCTGAAGAATTGCGATCGCAACTTGAACAACTAAATCGAGAGTTACGGACTATTCCGGAATATCTCAGTCAAGAGATGCTCAGTCGCAATGATAGTGTTTATTTAGATGGAAATGAAGTTCTCGATTTGCAAACTCCAATTGCTGAGATGCTTTATTATGTCTACGACATTACCTTAAGAAGAAACTTTCAAGGATTTATGACAATCCAAAGTTTTATTCCTCCTAATTTTGAACCATTAGAAGAATGCAACTTAAATGCAAATCAAAAGCGAGGCTTGTACCTTTTTTTGCAAGAAGCTTTATGTAATGTCGGCAAACATTCCCAAGGAGCTACTCGTCTTGATGTAATTTGTACGCGATCGTCAAAAGATTATTGTCTGCAAATAATTGATAATGGATTTGCAAATATATCTAAAAACTATCAACGTGGCGGACAAGGAACAGAACAAGCTCAAGAGTTAGCTCGACAATTAAGAGGCAAGTTTCGACGATTTCCTCACTCTCCACAAGGCACTATCTGTGAGTTGACTTGGCCTATAGGAAGTATTTGGTGGCAACGACTTTTGTATTTAGGCAAGTGGAAAATTTTAGTAAATAAAGTATCAAATTAACAAATTATTAATATTTTAAAAATAAAGACGGAGGATTATAAACTCCGTCTGTGTATATGCTATAGCAATCCTAAAAGATTCGTGAAAAAATCTATTACCTATTGCCTGTTTCTATGCCTGATTTCACAAGTCAAATAGGATTGCTATCGTTCATACCAGTTGAATATCTAGATTAGTTTGGAAACCATTAGGCTTATTTTCAATAATGGCAAATCTAGATTCTTGGAAAAACAAAGAACCACTTAAGGAATCGTAACTGAAGTCCTTGATTCCTATAGCACTAAACCCTACTTGAGAAACCTGAATTTTGTCACCTTCAACAGCCTTGAAGTCTTTAATAATGTCAACACCATCTAGTACGCTAGTGAAAACAAATTTATCCGCACCGAATCCACCTGTAAGAGTATCGTTGCCCCTTTCACCAGCAAGTATGTCATTGCCACCCCTACCAGAAATTATGTCATCACCATCATTACCAAATAACAAGTTATTTTGTTTATCGCCACTAAGAATATCATCTGAAGTTTTACCCTTGACATTATCAAAATTCAAGACTTGTGCAGTAATCGTACCCCCACCAGGAATATTACTAACAGTTATACTTCCATTTTGAAGGTCAAGGTTAATCAATACACTTGATGTTGATTGAGAATAATCTAATGTATTATTTACTGCATTAGCATCAGCAACAGCTCCGTCTACATTGATAAGTGTATCTGTACCGAAACCACCACCTTTTTTGACAGTTGCAGTAATTAAGCCATTAGCAATGACAGTAATGCCTTGACCTAATTTGCTGTAATCAGCTATATCACTTCCACTTCCACCATTTAAGGTATCATTACCTGAGCTTCCTCTAATTATGTCATTGCCACCACTGCCAACTAATTCATTATCCTGAGCATCGCCTGTAATAACATCATTTTGATTTGTACCAATTACATTGACAAAATTTTTCACCTTGACTATTACTGGTGGTAAACCTACAGGTCTGATTTCTAGTCTTTCTTTGGATAAATCCGCTACTATTGATACATCTGTCCGATCGGATGTAGCATCAATGCTGTTAGCCTGTCCGTTAGCACCAATGACGGTTTCAATGAAGTCTCCAAACGTGTCAGTTCCAATCGCACCTTTTTGGATAACCCTTGGTCTAATTATTACAGCTTGTCCTAAACTACTGTAGTCAATAATATCCTTACCATCTCCACCAGTAATAATATCATTACCTGCACTGCCGATAAATCTGTCATTTCCAGGAGTTCCGATCAAAGTGTCGTTTCCATCAGTGCCTATAATTTTGACCATAATTTTGCTGTCCTAGTTTTGAAGTAATTGGTATTTAGGAAATCTTGGCGTTAGGTTTCGTGTTTCGCCCGATTGAAAAACTGTTGTCAACTTTTCCCGAAGGAAATATATAGACTTCTTAAGGTAGTAACTTAAAGTCTATGCAACACATTCAATAAAATGTGTTCTTTGATAATCACAATACTTTTGTTAAGCGAGGGTTGCTATGTCATTTTAGGAAAGCTGCTTTCCAATTTCGGAAAAAATTATAGGACAAGCCCTGTCAAGGACGTAAAATAGCAGCGAAAATTAGTGATTTTAACCTTTAAAAATTCCAAAATCTGGGCGGAGGATTCAAAATGGTAGCACTGAAACAACCCATCTTCGTTCATCACCTTGAAAGGGCTAATTCTATTTGGTTAAATCCGTATATGGTTACTTGAGGAATTGCAAGACTCGTTGGTTAAACTTTTCCGGATTTTCAACGAACATAAAATGTCCTCCGCCTTCAGCTTCTTCAAAGATTTCCAACTCTGAGTTAGGAATACTTTTATTGATCCAGACTTGTGATTTCCAAGGAATAATACTTTTTCTGCCACCAATAATCAGAGTTGGCTGACGAATTTTGACAATTTGATCTCGCCAATCTGTGTGAAACTGGTTGTATAGCAAAGTTGCAGCAAGCCTTCGCGGAAGCTGAAGATTGCATTGTACCATCCACTCAAATTGTTCTTTTGGCATTGTAGAAGTCACCATCGATGCCAGGGTGTTTCGGGTAACTTCTTCGGCTGAGGAACTTTCTAGACCACGCACCGCTTCATTTAGTTGCTCGGCTGTAACAATTGCGCCAGCGTCCTCCATTTCTTGAGAGTCCCAATGTGGGCGAGAGGTATATAACGGAGATTGATCGACAAATACTAATCGGTCAATTCCATCTGTCCCAAATAGATCGATATAACTCCAAATAACGGCACACCCCATAGAATGACCCAGCAGGTGAGGTTTTTCTAATTGCAGAAAATCGATCAATTCTTGGATATCTTTAGATAATCGAGATAATCGATAACCGTAAGTTACTTTCTCAGACTTACCATGTCCTCTCAAATCAATAGCTATGACATGATACCGTTCCCCAAAGGCAGAAATTTGATATTTAAATTGTTCAGCTGATTGCGACCAGCCATGAATTAGGACAATAGATTTTCCCCTACCCGTGCTGATGTAGCTCAATGTTGCATCATCTGAAGTTTTGAATAGCTTTCTTGGGAACTCGTTCATATAACTAAAGCCTTTTCACAAAATTTCGCCTTCATGTGATCGCATTGCAAGTCCATACATTAATTTGGATAATACAGCAATGCAAATACTAAAATTCAAAATTTCATTAATTCAGAACTTACGCAAAATCATGAAAAAACGAACCGCAAAGACGCAAAGAACGCAAAGGAATAAGAGTTTTAGAGAGTTTTTGCGTAAGTCTTATAAGTATCCAAAATAATTATTTTCCCCTACGTGAGAGCGATATAATTTGATTGCAGGTTTGCATAATTAATATTGCTTTTGGCTAAATTGATGAAGCGATCGCTTCTTAAATATTACGATAATCAGTAGGTCGATAATCTTGCAGCCACTCAGCAATAATATTGTGTTTGCGGTATGGATTAATCGAGAGATCGCGCAGCAATTCATCATGGTAGTGCCACAGATGTGCTTGCAGCAGCGAACCGCGTCCAGAGATAGGCGGAATAAAACTGCGTTTCCAGCGTTTCATTTGTGAAATTTCTTGCAACATCACCTCACGTTCAGGCAGTTTAATCTTGCCCTTTAACAAGTGAGTTAGCCAAATAACCTCTAAATATGTTGTGAGCGAATTGGCAAATGTTGAAGCCCAACCTATAAACGCCAAAGAAGGTAAATCGGGGTGAATAATATGACGGTAAAGATAAACACCATCGTCTTCTACTGTAGATTGAAACGCTGTTGGTAAAAAGCTGTTATTGGATTTCCAGCCTGTGGCAAAGATAACAACATCGCTATCAAGGTGAAGCCCGTTTCCTAAAACTAAACCATCAGGCGTAAACTGTTCAATGGTTGTGCGTTGTACTTGGATTTTACCTTGGCGCATCATTTTATATGTTTCATCTCGTGGGATAAAACCTTGAGCAAACACACCTTGCTCAATTGGATGAGATGGGATAGTATTGCATTCCTTCATTCGATATTGCAGTCGCAATATAATTTCTACAAATCGCCAAAATACCCAAACCAGCCACGGAAAGTACTTATGCAGATTTTCTTCCCATTTATCAGGACGTTGATATAGAGGTAAAAATCCACCAACTAAACGATTTAATAAAATAATTCTAAAATCAATTAATCCTAATATTCGTAAAGGGACAGGCCAATAGGCATTTTTGAAAACTAAAGTTACATTGTCTGCCCATTGTGTGGCATCTGTAGCAATGTCTAAGGCACTCTTGCCAAATCCAACAACAGTAACTTTGCGATTCTTAATCAAGTCAGGGGATTTATATTCTGAGGAATGTAAAACCTTACCAGAAAAAACTTCTCGTTCAGGAATCTTAGGAACATAGGGATTAGAATAAAGCCCAGTTGAGACAACAATAAAATCAAACTTTTTTTGAGTTGTTTGTCCAGTTTCTCGGTTTGTGTAGTGAAGAATCCAGCGATTTTCAGGTGTTGGTTCAAGCTGGTTGACGATGCAGTTGAAATGAATTTTGTCAAAAAGTTGGAAATGGTGCGCGTAATCTTCTAGATAGGAGCGAATTTGCTCTCCCGATGGCAATTGCGGATAGCTTTCTGGCATGGGATAATCAGGAAATTCATAAAGCTTAGAAGGTTCTTGTAACCCAAAATTGTGATATCCAACTGTCCACACGCCACCCAATTTTTGGCTTTTCTCAAAAATTTCGCAAGTAAACCCAGCATTTTGTAGAGATTTAGCAGTTGTCAACCCAGCGACTCCGGAGCCGATAATACCAATAGTTTTTACGTTCATTTTTATACTCCTTGCCAGTGATTATTAGCGATCGCAATTATGGTTGCCACACGAAATTAGTCACACTCAAATCACGGTCATCACTCAATTGTTTCAGTCCTGAACCATCTCGATTCATGACATATAGATTGAATGCTGGGCCATTTTTCTTAGGTGAAGGCGACTGTTCAGAACCAGTAAAAGCAATTTGCTGACTATCGGCAGACCACATTGGATTGAAAATGGCTGAAAATCGAGGAGTTAGATTACTCAAGCCTGAACCGTCAACATTGATCAGGTCAAGCTTTACACCCTGTTTGGTTTTCACCAATGCAATCTGCTGACTATCTGGCGACCAAGAGAAACCAGAATAAATATCTTGTTGTTGAGTGAGATTTTTTGATTTACCTCCCTTGATGTGAAGTAAATAGATGTTGCCTTCAGTAAAAGGCGCATTTGGAGATTCCTGTTGATAATAAGCTAGGCGAGTACTGTCTGGCGACCACAGTACCCAAGGATTTCCCGAGCTTCCACGGTTTTTGGCTTGATTGAGAAGCCTTCCATCTGCATCTAGCAAGTAAACTTGTTGCTCGTCAGGCTTCTCTAAATACTGATCTATGCGAGCGATGTGGGTGCTATCTGGTGACCAAGCAAAGGTAGAACGGGTCACATTAGAATCTGGAAGCGCTGGCAATTGGGTTAACTTAGTCCCATCCGTGTTCATTCGATAGGCAATTTGATCTTCCAAAAAGACAATCTGTTTTCCGTCAGGTGATATGGCAATATTGGATTTAATGCCTGATTGAATCTGACGTTGAATGAGTCCAGTTTGGCGATTTTTTTCAATGATATCTACTCCTGATTGACTCCAACGTCGAATAAGTCGAGTTTGCCCAGAGTGTATTGTATTACTCACATAAAGCTCGGTTGGGCTTCTGTACTCGGTTTTAGGATCGTAAGAAGGACACGTTCTCTCAAACACTAGATTTTGACTATTTGAAGACCAAACCCCATTAAACCGAGTTGAGCTTGGCGAACACTTGTCATCTGAAAATAGCTTGGTTAGTTTAGATCCATCAGCGTTTACGGCATAAACAATATATGCTCCATTGGCGCTCAACTGAACAAACGCAAGCCTCTGTCCATTCGGCGACCAAATTGGCTCAGTGATACTACTTTCAGCAGCGATAATATTTAGGGTAGAAGTGAGTTCGCGGCGATCGCTACCGTCTCTTTTGACTGTAAATATATTCGCTTTAACTTTGTTATCCTGATATCCCCACGCAGTAAATGCAATTGAGGATTCTTTTTTCACCGTTTGAGTTGATTGTTTTTTCCCAGCATCTACTGCATCAGATGGTGATAACGTTAGTTGACAAGAGAATAGCGGCAGTACAAGCAGAGAAATTAAGGCAATTAGTGAGTGTTTCATAAGATATATTTGCACAAATTTATAGTAAGATTTACTTTCAAATCTAGGTCATATTTAAGAGGAATCGTTCGTTATCTGTCTAACATAAAAGTATTAATAATGTTTCACATCCCTCTTTGATGTGCATTAAGTTATTCCTGATATAACTACAATAATTTTGTTAAAGTTTGGATGCTAGGTCATTTGAGGAAAAATCTTTTCCAATTTTGGAAAATATAGTAATGGCGTGACCAGGCTAAAATATTTCAATAGTGTAGGTTAGTTTGAACAACGCGAAACTAACATCTATCGATGTGTTGGGTTACCCTACGGGAAGCCGCCCTTCGAGCGTCTACGTTCCTCAACTAAACCTACAATTTTTTTGCAACAATTTAGACTAGACACGCTAGTAGTCGTAATTAGCGATTCCAAATTCAAGACATTTTCAGTCGGAGATTTAAACCCCGACTAAAAATATTCTGCATGTAGACATAAAGGTATTAAACCCTTGAATGTAGGATAATTCGTGAAAAGTTAGCTCCCCGACTTTTTAAAGAAGTCGGGGAGCTAAAGCTCACTGATTTTCACGCAATCAAATAGGACTGATATAGTAAATTACGGTTGCCAAGTCTGACCGGAAATATACGAATCATCAGATTTGGACAATTTAGCCAATTTTGAACCGTCCCGATTGCTCACATACAAAACACTTTGACCATCTGGTTTTTTCTTCGTTTTTTCTGTCTTAATAAAAGAAATATTTTTCCCATCTAACGACCAATTGAAACTGTCAATTTCAGATGGTGGTAATTGCGAAGCTAACTGAGTAAGTTTGAGTCGATCGATACTAATTGTATAAAGTTTTTTCTGAGAATAATCTCCGCTTGTAAAAGCAATCAGCTTACTATCTGGAGACCACTGTAATCCACTATATTCACCTGGCTTGGAAGTCAATTTTTTGGCAGTTTTTTTGTTGATATCAAGTACAAAAATATCTAATTCCTTCCCAGAATAATCTCTACCTTGGTTATGATAGTAAGCAAGTTTAGTTCCATCAGATGACCATGATATGATGCCAGAATCAGCTGTCTTTTGAGGTTCATCGGATAGATTTATCAGTGTTTTGTTCTTGACATTGAGTAGATAAATCGGTTGATTATCGCCTTTTCCTGATGAAATTGCAATCTGGGTTCCATCAGGCGACCAAATTACTTGGCTAGAATAATCATCTTCTGGAGCGTTAGTTAACTCTGTCAAATTAGAGCCATCTGTATTCATTTGCCAGATACTTTTATCTTTGAAGAATACTACCTGTTGTCCATTAGGTGACAGATATAAAGAAGATGAGATTTCTGTTTTTGGCGGAATACCCCCTGCCTCCCATCTTTGAATCAGTTTAGTTCCTTGTGTACCAGTTGTATCACTTAAATAAAGAGATACGCTACCTGTAGCCTCAAGAGTACTACCATCACAAGACTCTTGAATGGCAAGTTTTTGCCCATTTAATAACCACTTAATTTCAATGTCATCAGCTTTGCAGCCAGCTCCAGAGAATATTTTAGTTAGTTTGGAACCATCTGCATTCATTGTGTAAACATCATACGCATCATTGAAGAAAGCTAGCCTTTTACCATTGTTTAACCAAACTATTGTGGGATAAATATTCAAATTTTTAGTAAGCTGGCGGCGGGCTGAACCGTTAGTTTGAATAGTGTAAATATTACTTTCATACTTCGGACCTTGCTTAGTAGCCACAAAAGTCAGCCTGTTGCCTTGAGAAACTTTAGGTGCAGCAATTACGGCATTGCTGAAATTGAAAATTGTGGTTGAGAGTAAACCGAGTAAGATAAATGTTAGAAATTTGATTAAACGCATCATAGTTAGTTATGAAATAAACGAACAGTTTTTAATTTGAAAATTGAGAATGAACGAATAAGGTAACTTGATTCATCTAGTTGCAAAGCTTGATTCGCTAGCCGGGAATTTAACTAATAAAAAAGTATTTCTATCTCTCCTCTGGGAGTACTTAGGTGAATTATAGTAATAAATTTACCATAGCCGTTGGTTTGGACTACTTCGACTGCGCTCAGTACAAGTTCGCTCAACCAACTGAGTGGTCGAGAGTTGAGTGACTCGTGTCGAGCGGAGCCGAGGTAAGTCGAAACTCGTCAACATAGGTATTTTTTTTATCAGAAATCACCTTAGTAACACGAGACAACCAAATTGAGCAATAATTTTCATCTAGTGGTAGTGCTTTGAGAAACTCCTGCACAGATTCTGATTTCCATTCCAAAGATGCAGTAGGTGATATCTGAGATGCTTCTATTGCATAACGTAAGATTGCTTCCATCAAAGCCGCCACTTCGATAATAGGTTGTGCGTATATCCAGGAAGGGAAAATGCGTGCTTCAAAAGTAAATTTGCTAGGAATAGTGTGAATTAGATTTTTGATGTTAAAGTCACAGTATTTTGTGAGTTCAAGTTTTGCAAGGCGTGTTTTAGCATCAGACCAAGACAGTTGGCAAAAATCCGATTGATTGACTAATACCAACAACTCTTCATCCCACATTCCCAAACGCCTGCAATTGGGATTAGTCCCCACCAATCGTTTTAAATTTTCACCATGTGTCCATAAAAGATTCACCAGATTAGCAAAAACTCTAGCAGAGCATAAAGGTGTAGCATCAAAGTGCAAGTGGGTTGCACCCTCAACCGGAATTGTAAAACCAATAGAACGCGCTGCCGACAAAAGTATCTCTAAGCGATCGCTATGATTAGTTTCAATAGGTGGAGTAATTAACTCACAAGGACGTTCTCTCTCACCCGGTAGTGGTGCAGCGATCGCAATTGGATTGCCTGTGCGATCGGCAATACGTACCATTCCGCTTGGCCCCTCCTCCAGATGGGTAGAAAATAAACTAGCAATCGGCTTGAGAACATCGGCGATCGAATCAGCAGCATCAGCTTGGCTTTCTACTAGTTGCAGCAGTCTGCTATCATCACTGACAATGCGATACCATCCTGGCTTAGGTTTTGCAGTTTTGTCTAGGTTCTCAAGAAGGGTTAGGTCATCTACACATCGAGCAATCAAACATTCGTGTTTATCAAGCACCTCAAATCCCAAAGTAAGATTTTGAAATAAGGGAGTTCCAGGAACCTGACTTAGTTCAGACTGGGGATGAAAAACACGACGCACTTTTGCATCATATTGTTGGGCGATTAACTCTGCTAAGTCCTGCCTGCTGCGTCCTCTAGGTGACATCAGCTCTATCTCGAAGCCGATTTTCCAATTTAAAAAAGACATAACTGTGTTTTGTAATTATATTCACCCTGCACCGACTTGAGCTAGCGGCGGGCGCTGAATTTTGAATTTGCTTGATATATATAGAGATGATTGCAATTTTAGAGTTTTATCTCTTCATTGCATACATATTTGCTGGCAATTATTGGTAAGATAATAAAGATTTTTGTGAGAGTTGCAGATACTCTACTCTTAATTTATTTCTGCAACTTTTTTGACTGATACAGCGATCGCTTTAGCGTTTTTGGCAATCTTGAACAGTAGGGGCAGAAGCTTGACGCTGGGAATACTTAACTTCCCATCCCGGTAAATTCCACCAGACAACACGCTTTTCTGGCTGTACCCAAAAGTCTAGTTGTTTGATTTTGCCATTTTCAAAAACCAGTTTCGGGAACGTAGGATAGTCGCGATCGTTACTCTCGCTATAATTACGTCCAAGATAGTTAAAACAAGTCTTTAATCCTTGAGTAACTCCCAACTCTTCAATTCCAATGCCTTTCAAGGTCGAGTTGTCGTAGCTGAAGCTGCCATTGAACGATTTGCCTGCTAGCGATCCTTTGGTCACATTGATTGTGAAATCATAGCTAACAGTAGAGTTTTGGGCTTGACTTGTTGCGATTACAGCAGTGGTAAGAGCAGCAGTTGTAATGGCGCTGACACAAAACGCCCATCCTGGAGGGACGATCGCAATTGAAAATTTGGGCAATAGTTTGAGCATGGTAGTATTGATGGCTGAGGTTTAGTTATTTCAGATAATTTGTGCGATCGCCTGTTGGAGCGATCGCAAAGTTGAGGATGTCTAAGCAAGTATCAATTATACAGACGGAAGCACTTCTAAAAATTACGATTTAGCATATCGTAGTGCTTTTTTAAGCAGTTCATCATTACCCAAAATTAAGTTGCGCTCAATACGTAGTTTTGTATCCATAGGTGATGGATCTCCCCAAAATTTTGCTAACGCTTCTATATCTTCATATTCTCTAAATTCTGACTCTATAAATAGTTTGTAAGAACTTGGATTTGGTGCTGGTTGTGCTGACTCTAGAGCTTTTACCCTAGCATCTACAAGAAACTGCTCAAGAATAGCAACATCTTTTTTACCCCAGAGAATTTTTCTACCAATTACAGCCTTTGCATCTTCTTCCGGCTGTCCCCAGTAATCTGCTAATATCCGGGCATCCCAATAATCGTATTGGCTGTTATAAAAAGCCTGAAGCTCTTTATCTTTTGATTCTTGTGTTGATGCGGTCATGAGATTATTTTCCTTATTCAAGTAAGTTGATAAATTAAACGGTCAGATAGGTTACACATCAGGTATGGTTTTATCTTGATGCAAAAAACGTTTTTGTATGCACTTATTTTTGCAATTCACTGCGGGATATAGACGTAATTTTTCAAGTCTACACGCATATCCCACTTGTGATCGCGCAACAACTTTTGCCAAGCACCGATTCGCTCTTCCATGTCGCCGCTATCGCGCGTGGGGAACTGGAGACGTAATTCCATGAACCTATCCACGAAATCTTCCTCATTGTTTGTGTCGTCGCTCGCCTCTGTGAACAGGTGTTCAACGCCCCAATTCTCAGAATTGTCGTCTTCTATACCAGCGTTCATAGCTGTATCTATGAGTACGCCAATCGTCAGCGCTTTCATGTAATTCTTTGACTTGAGCAGTTTCAGCGTCGGCTGCCAGTACGTGGAGATGTAGGCATCCCACTGAGCCTTCCACCATTTCTGGTCGTTGGCGATCGCGTGGACTTTTTCGATGATTTCGTCCACAGGGAGATTGCTATAGTCCTGACCGTAATTCTTCCAGATAATGTCTGCGTCATTGTAGTCCTTGCCTGTCGTGGCACCATAGATGCCGATGGTGACACCGCGACCGTCTTCAATGTCCTCTGCATAACCGTAGATAATTTCTTCATCGACTGTCTGCCACCACTTGCTATTGGCTTGTTCGGGCCCATTAATCATGCCAAGAATGTTTGTGAGTTGCTGTGCATCCAAACCAGTCAGGGTGTTCAGCTGGTTTAGCGTGCCAGGCGGAAAGAACTTAACGCCAGGTACTTCTTGCGTGGGGGGTTCGTCAATTTTAGGCAAGCAGATTTCCTGACCCGTTTGTAAATTCTCAGCTTCTTTTTCGGTGAAGGGAATACCATTAGGATTCAAGATTTCACGCCAGCGATCGCCATCTCCTAATTCTCGTGTTGCAATTTCAAAGAGCGTGTCATTAGCTTTTATAGTGTAGGAACTACCGATTTTACAAGACATAAATTACCTCAACTTAGTTCTATTTTTGTGGATATTTTTGGTACAACTAAACTAGTTGCAAACTTTATCGGCGTTACAGTATGGCGTAAATAAACCACCTATTGGAAATGTCTAAACCCATGCCAAAAGGTAATTACAAATTACGAATTACGGATTACGGATTGAGTCTTCGCTAGTGCTGGAGCCTTTCTTTGAGTTGCGCTTCGTAGAGAGACGCTGGAGAAAGCTTGCCCTTTTCGCCTTCGCCTTCCACGTTTCCAATAACACCTGAGAATTTAAACTTTTTCTGCACCTTACCTGTTGAAGACACCGCGTAGTTCTGCGCCGTTGGTGGTTTTTGCACAATTATTGTGCCGTTGTAGTTCCAAATAGTGGAGTGTGCTGCCGACCAACCGTGACCACTGCCGAAATTACCGCGATTAATCAGAGCGATGCTTCCAGTATTAAGACTGTTCTCGTCGATACTATCGAAGAGCATGGCTTGAGTCCAAAGTCGATGTCCTTCACTGTCGGAATTATCTGCGGAGTTAGAGCCTAAGCCTTTCGACTTGCATTTGTGGAAGACAATTCCAGAAGCGCTACTCGTACCGTTAGAAATAAAGTTATGGCGGCCGTTCGTCGCCTCACAGTTCTGGAATAAGATAAGTTGACTGTGCTTTTCGGTGTTGAAATTGTACATACGTCCGCCCGTGCGAATGGCAATTGGGTCGAACGCCTTGACATCTGTCACCGTTACCCTCAATGCTCCTTCTGTGTACACACCAGAGAATCCAAAGTGCAGGGCGGTGAGATTACGCACCCAGGCATCTTCTGCACCGATAACGCTAACAGCACTCCACAGAAATTTCTCGTCTTCGCCGCCTTTATCAATTTCGATGCGTAGGTTCTCAAGCCCCACATTTGTCAAGACTTCACTGCTTTTAATCTTGCAGACGGTAGATTGTGACAACTTGCGATCGAGATGATTGTAAATCGGTGCGTCAAGGATAATCTTGTTTCCTTCCACGCGATCGACCCGTCGATAATACACAATGTTTATTTTACCCGGTTTCCAGGGGTTTTTGTCAGGATCGTCAACCTCGCCCACACCACCACCGTCAAGCGCATCAATCCACTTCTGCGTAGAGGGATGCTTAATGATAATGGCATCGCCAGCTTTAAATAGTGAAGCATTTTCGACATTGAAGCCCAGCGAACCAACTTGAACAAAATCATCTGTAATCTTGGTTTCGTCTCCTGATTTCCAAGGCGCTGGATTATTCGTACCCAAAATTACTACTGACTTATCAGACGGTCTGTCTTGTTTCCCTTCGACGATAGGCTTGTCAACTACCTTGGCAACTAAAATTGTATCTTTAGTGCGATCGCTCCCATCACCAGAACCACGCAATACAACCCCACTCGCTTTAATTTGAATTGTACTGCGAAGTTCGTAAACTCCCGGCTTTAGTACCAAAGCACCACGAAATCCATTACCATCAGGTTGGCGCGTCGACACCGCATCCAGTGCTTTTTGAATGTGTGCAGTATTATCACCCGCAATCGGTGAGATGCTCAAAACTTCAGGAACGTTGGGCAATTCAATTTCACCATAACGATAACCTGCATAGCTATAGTCTGGAATCCGGTTTTGCTCTTTATCCGAGGTGTAAGTTAGTTTACCATTACTGCCAAAGAAGACGCGCTTTGATTGCCACTCACCCGTCGGTGGTAAAGAGCCATTAGGAATGCAGATTTCCTGACCCGTTTGCAAATTCTCTGCTTCCTTTTCCGTGAAGGGAATACCATTAGGATTCAAGATTTCACGCCAGCGATCGCCATCACCTAACTCCCGTTCGGCAATGAGAAAAAGCGTATCACCTGCTTTGATTTTGTATGAGCTACCGATTTTACAAGTCATAAATTTAGATATATTGAGTATGGTTTTGTTGATGAAACTTCAGTTTGTACACAAAATATTTTCAGGCAGGAATCAACTCAGCAGTTAAGATAGTGACTTAAATCTCAGCTACATCTAGGTATTAGATGTTTGGTTTAATTGCATACTTTTAGAATAAATAGATTTGAGTAGATTTACATCGTCAAGGCTGGAACTTATTTTTCCAATTTTGGAAAGTGAATTTATGAGTGTGATTGTTTATAAATCACTACTTCGTGTGTCATTTAAAACTTACTTGATTTTGAGCAATTCTGCTTCCAAACAAGCTGCCCATCTTCAATAACACTAAGGTAAGCAGTTTTACGGCTCCAGGTATCTTCTATTTCATACGTTGTCTTGCTGTTGTTGAAACTATAAATCCAAGAGCTTCCACTATTACGTGAACTGCCATTCCTAAGAACTAAGTTGCGATTAATACTACTAGCACTGTAAGAATATTCATTTAAGGAATACTCATTTAAAGTTACAGAGTAATTCCCACTGTAGTAAGTGTGCTTCCACCCAACATGGGCTTGGGCTGTTTTAGGAAAGATTGCCGCTATGATGGCGATTCCCATAGCCGTAGAAACAACAAATTTCTTCATATATGTTTCTCTTTTAAAAAGTATGTGTTCATCAAATTCTCATTTGATGGTTCTGATTCCTCTCTACACTATGAGAATATATGAATTGAATTAAGTACACATCGTAAAGGTAGGAAAATTGTTTTCCGATATTGGAAAGCAATTTTTGAAACTTAGTTGCACTAAGCGTATGAACTAAAACCCCGGATTTCTCAAAAGTGAGAAATCCGGGTATAGCGTTTCCAAAGCTCGTCTGAAAATAGTGTTCGTTATGTTTGTTAGCTATCGAATCAAGATGCACTATTTATCAATCTGTAGGTTAATTGTGACTGTCAGGGAAAACGAAATATTTTCTCAAATTTTCTCGTTGCATAAACGCTAAGTATTGAGTGGTCATTTCTGGGGTTAGTAACTCTATCAACAATCTGTTTTCCACCCAGAACAAAATGAAATCAAAGCCGAAGCTAGCGTGTTGCAGCAGCCAATCTTCACGTTGGGCAATTTGCTCAATTTGTTCGACGCTGGCAGGTACAGAGATCATCACATGGGTACCTGTAAACTTAGAAGCAGTTGGATTTTGTATATATGCTCGTTTTTCCTGACTTTCACCTGGTGTTATTTCAGTTACCAAAGGATAAACTTCAATTTCTGTACCATATTCATCAAAAGGAAAAACGATATGACCGTCTGGGCTAAAAGGATGGGGTGTCGCTTGTCCTTGCAAGATTTCAGCGAGAACTTGGGCAACGTGCTGAGGGTTTTCAGCAGAAATAGAAAGGTGATGAATCATTAAATTACTCTATTTGAAGAACTAAAATATACAAGAGATTGAAAGCGTTACACTCAAAATATTTGAAAGATGAGTTTAAATATTATGAAAGTTTTACTAACTCCACAGCAAGAAGTGGAGTTAGCTTGGTGGCTTTAATCAAATCGGCTGCCTTTTCGCCAATCATGATTGTGGGTGCATTAGTGTTTCCCGTAATAATACTTGGCATAATTGAAGCATCTACAACACGTAAACCTTCAACACCATGTACTCGTAGTTCGGGGTCTACAACTGCGCCTTTATCAACGCCCATTTTACAAGTTCCGACAGGATGATGTGCAGTCTCGCAACTTTTAAGGATGTAAGCTCGAATTGCTTCGTCACTTACTACGTCATTACCAGGAGCGACTTCTTCGCTTAATAATTTATCAAATGCTCCTGAATAAGCAAGTTGACGGGAGACTTTAATTCCTTCCACAAGAACTTGCATATCTTTTTCATTCTGGAGATAGTTCATGCGGATTAACGGTGGATTTTTGGGGTCAGAAGAACGCAAGCTGACACTACCACGGCTGTAACAATGTGTTGTACCCACTGCAAAGGTGAATCCCCAACTAGAGCGAGGAGACTCAAGTTGCATCCACAAAACTGGGCCGCAGGAAAGCTGTAAATCTGGTGTAATATCTGTATTAGCTTCGGTATGCACGAATAAACCAGCTTCTGCGATATTACTGGTGGCGGCAGGTTGCAACTCCTGAGTGGCTTGATAACCCACTTGCACATATACATGATCTTGGAGATTCTGCCCGACACCCGGTAAATCAACGATCGCAGGAATTCCTAATGTCTGTAAGTGTTCTGCTGAACCAATTCCAGAAAGCATCAGCAGTTTAGGCGAATCGAACACGCCAGCAGAAAGAATTACTTCCTGGTTGACAAAAGATTGGTGTATTTTTCCATCGTGCAGATATTCCACTCCAACCGTGCGCGTCCCTTCAAACAGTAAACGGGTGACTGACGCTCCTGTAGTAATCGTCAAATTCGGACGATTTATAATTGGCAGTAGGAATGCTGCTGCCGTGCTGTGCCGCTTACCATCTTTGACAGTCAACTGGTAAAGCCCCGCACCTTCTTGATTTGCACCGTTGAAATCAGGATTAAGCTTATAGCCCATTGCTGTGGCTGCTTCAAGAAAGTATTGTGATATTGGGTTGGGTGTAATTGGATCACTTACACTCAGCAGACCATCGACAGCATGAAATTGCGATGCTCCACGCTGCTGGTTTTCAAATTTTTTGAAGTAAGGTAATACATCTTGGTAGCTCCAACCAGGATTACCTAATTCCTGCCAGCGATCGTAATCGTGACGGTTGCCTCGCATATAAATCATGACATTGATCGAACTGCTACCACCAAGGACTTTACCGCGTGGACAATAGATTTTACGCCCATTTAAGTATGGCTCTGGTTCGGTAAAATATGCCCAGTCTACCTCTGAGTTAAATAGTTTAGGAAACTCTACAGGGATAGGAATCTCTGGTTTGGTATCTGGGTTGCCCGCTTCGAGTAATAACACGGTCGTTTTACTGTCTTCAGTCAGACGATTGGCAACAACACAACCTGCTGAACCTGCACCAATTACAATATAGTCATATTGACGCATTACATTTTCCTTGATAATTTAGACAACGTGTTGAGAATTTTCAGTAGAAATAGAAAGGTAAGAAATCATTAAATAACTTCTTTTACGTTTAACAGTCAATCTTTGAAAAATCAGAGAGGATTTGCTGGTATTCTTCACTGACTTGCTCTGTATCATAAGTTGATATAATGGTCTCAACTTTTAGCGCCTTAAGTTTAGCAACACATTCGCTTGCCTCACTTAGTAAATCAGGAGCAGCAAGTTGTTTTTGCATACTACCCACAATGGTTACACCAAGCGTTAACACAGAAGCAACTGTTGTATTTATTCTCCAGTTGCCAATCAAAGGATAGTTGGAAACAGCAGATTGTCCAGTAATGAATGTTGCTAATGCACCAAGACAAATGTTAATTAAACTGTAGCGACGCTCAATAGTTTTAAGCTTATTTTTTTGTGTTTCTGCCTTTTTAAGACTGTCATTTATCTGCTGTCGTAATACATCATAATAGTGATGTGATTGGTTATCTAAAGAAGTTGATACTGTGTTCGAGTTGTCAGACATGATGTTTCTCCGATATTAAAGATGGTGGTTGCAATTTATTGACAAAGGTTCACGTTGCTAAGACAGATTCCTCTTTGCTATAACAAGCAATATTGGGGAAATTTAAGATTAATAAAAATATTTCCGGCGATCGCTTCTGGCTTCAGCCTTTGCTAGAAAATTACGGGTAACGAATCGAACCCTTTGAAAACTAGGCTGGTATGTCTAGGAATAGCTTGCTTATCGGGATCGAATCTGAGATTCGGCAATCTTCTAAGTAATGTGGTGAAGCAAGTCGTTAACTCCATGCGAGCTAAAACAACTCCTAAACAAAAGTGAATACCTGGAGCAAACCCAAGGTGTTCGTTAGGCGATCGCACTTGTTAAAGCCGCTTGCTTTGAAACTCGACGAGTGGCTTTAATCAAATCGGCTGCCTTTTCGCCAATCATAATTGTGGGCGCGTTGGTGTTTCCTGTAGTGATAACTGGCATAATTGATGCATCTACGACACGCAACCCTTCAACTCCATGTACCCGTAATTCAGGATCTACCACTGATTCAGAGTCAACGCCCATTTTGCAAGTGCCGACAACGTGATAATCGGTATCACACGCTTTGCGGATATAATCTCGGATTGCTTCGTCGCTAGTTGCGTCAGCACCTGGAGCAACTTCCTTGCCCCGAAACTCATCAAATGCGCTTGAATGAGCCAACTGACGCGCAATTTTAATTCCTTCTACCAAGACTTGCATATCTTCCTCACTTTCGAGAAAGTTCATGCGGATAACGGGTGGGTCTAGTGGGGAAGAAGAACGCAGACTAACACTACCTCTACTTAGGGGATGGGTAATAGATGGTGCAAAAGTGAATCCTGGCCCAGAACGGGCATACTCAGGCTGTACGAAGATGACTGGCCCAAAGTGAGTTTGTAAAGAAGGCACAGTATCTAGGCGACTTTTGGTATATACAAATAAAGCAGCTTCGGCAATGTTACTGGTTGGGGCAACTTCCAAATCCTGAGTAGCTTGGTAAGCTACGTGAACTTGAAGGTGGTCTTGGAGATTTTGACCTACACCTGGTAAATCAACGACTACTGGAATATCGAATGCTCGCAGATGTTTGGCTGGGCCAATCCCAGAAAGCATCAGCAATTTTGGTGAATCGAACGCGCCAGCAGAAAGAATAACTTCTTGATTTACGCGGACTTGGTACAGCGTTCCGTTGTGCAGATACTCTACCCCAACTGTGCGTGTCCCTTCAAATAGTAAACGAGTGGCGATCGCATGAGTGGTGGTTGTCAAATTGGGGCGATCGAGAATGGGCAACAAAAATGCAATTGCGGTACTTTGCCGCTTACTGTCTTTAATATGTACTTGGGCAAGTCCTGCGCCTTCCTGATGTGCGCCGTTGAAATCAGGATTATGTCCGTAGCCCTTTTCAATAGCGGCATCAATTAACCGTTGTGACACTACATTTGGGGCCACCGGATCGCTCACAAATAGTGGGCCATCGACCCCGTGGAATTCAGATACTCCTCGCTGCTGGTTCTCAGATTTTTTGAAGTACGGCAATACATCTTGATAACTCCAATCTGGATTGCCTAACTCTTGCCAGTGGTCAAAATCGCGGCGGTTGCCTCGCATATAGACCATACCATTGATAGAACTGGTGCCACCCAGAACTTTACCGCGCGGAGAATAGAGTTTGCGCCCATTCAGGTGCGGTTCTTCCTCAGAAGAATACGCCCAGTCTACTTCAGTACCCCATAGTTTGGGCCAGTCCGCAGGAACCTGAATCTCAGGTTTGGTATCAGGGCCACCAGCTTCGAGTAACAAAACGGTTGTTTCACTATCTTCTGTGAGGCGGTTGGCGACGACACAGCCTGCCGAGCCAGCACCAATCACAATATAATCATATTTACTCATAATTTTCTCCTTATATAATTGCAATCCTAAGAAATTTTCAGGGTACAATCCACCTTGATATAGATAGTCTGCCTCGCTTAAATAAATTGAGGCAGAGTGAACGTCTCGTAGATCAGACTGCGATCCTCTCACCGCTTCGTATCTATGCCTGGCTAATACTTTTGATTGCAAGCAGCTATTGCAAATCAGATTCACTCTGCTTCTCACTTAAGCTGCTAAAACTTTATGAAAACTAGATCCTATTTCTTAAATACCAGACTGAATATATGTTGCTTAAGCCTTACTAATACCAATTCTCTATGAAGGTGCACAGAATAAAACACTTGAAACTCCATTCCGGACAAGAAAATTATTCTATGCAGCCTCACATAAATTTGGTATAAGGTGATGTTGTCAACTGTGGCAGTGTGCCGACTTCTAATGAATTTACTGATTGAGTCATTAGGGTAACTTCTCTCTGCGTATTTTTACTTACTAAGTAGTTAATTCCTCGATAGCTCAACTTATAAGTTGCTGGTGCTAAAGGAACTTCCGCAGTCTTAGTATTGGGATCAACACGATAAGTAATCCCACGGTAAATCACATTATAAGCTGGTCCAAATTGAGAAACTGGCTGGAATGGCTGTTCTATTTTTCTGTTTTCAACTTTCTTCGTGTCGTATTCATAACTAGTGCCGCGATAGTAAAGTTTCATTTTTTTGCCTCTTGATATATTACAAAATAAGTTTGCTTGTGGCGTGGTCAAAGTAGCTTTTTAGCTAAATGTCGCAATCTAATTAAAAACTCATTGGAGCGAATTTATACATTTTTAAATTAAGATAATTATGTGAATCAGCTATAATTTTTTTCATATCCTTGTGTGACTGCGATATTTATTTGCCTCACAATTAAAAGAATAAGTTGAGCCAGCTAGCAAGGTCTATGTCATGAGCGGAAACTGCATTTCCAATTTTGGAAACTACACTTTTAATTGGAGAAATAGGAGCGAGGGAAAACTTTTTAATTCTACAAGCAGGGCTGACGCATACTACTGTCTATTTGTACAGTAGATAACTTCTAACAGATTTGTGAAATGCTGGATTTAGTTATGCGATCGCAATGAAGAACCGGTTACTGATTCTCTAGAAAAGAGAGATACGTATTGGCAACGATCGCTGCTTGAGTGCGATCGCGCAAATTCAGACGAGTCAAAATGTGTGAAATATGGTTTCTGACTGTTCCTTCAGAGAGGAAGAGCGCTTGGGCAATTTCTCGGTTACTAGAACCTGTTGCAATCATTTTGAGAACCTGCATTTCGCGGGGTGTGAGTTCTGCAAATCCCGGTGGGAGCTGTTGGGGTTGATTTGGCTCATTGGAAGGTGTGGTGGCAGCAATTTTTTCTAAAATGCCAGGACCAAACTGAGTGTAGCCTTTATAGATGCAACGGATGGCTTCTGCCAGTTCCTCCGAAGGGGTATCTTTTAACAAATATCCTTTTGCTCCAAAGCGGATGGCTTCTGCGACGTATTTGGCATCATCAAAGGTGGTAAGTACTAAAATTTTGCTAGCCGGAAACAGTTGGCACAGCTGTTGAGTAGCAGTAACACCATCCATGACTGGCATCCGAATGTCCATGAGAATAACATCTGGTGGCTGAGATTTGGTGTGTAGTATTTTAACCAAGTCAATGGCTTGTTGACCGTTACTAGCTTCTGCAACTACTTGAAAGTCGGGTTTGATTTCTAGCAGCGTTTTCAAACCCCGGCGGACAATTTCTTGATCTTCGACTAGTAAAACCTGAATCATACTGTCATTCTAGGGAATTTGGCTGTAATTTTACAACCATTACCAAGCTCGCTGGTAATTTCCAGTTGTCCAGCTAGTGCCAAGACTCGTTCGCGCATCCCTTGTAGTCCAAAGCCAGTTTGGTTTCCATTAATACAAAAGCCCCTACCGTTATCTTGTAGTGTAAGTGAAAGTTCAGTAGGTGTTGTTTGAATCTGTAAGTGAACTATTGTAGCTTCTGCATGTTTACAGATATTGGTCAAACCTTCCTGTACAATGCGATATACAGCTGTATTGACTGAGTTAGAGAAAGGCAAGGACATCTCGATATGACATTCGGGTGCAATTCCTGTAGTGTAGTGAAATTCGTGGGTAAGGGTTGCGATCGCCACCTCCAACAACTCACCTTGTAAAGGATCTGCCCGCATATCTGTAACAGATTGGCGAACGGCGTTCAAAGCCTGAGATCCTAATTGTTTAGCTTCAACAAGAAACTCATAAGCCTTTTGTGGAGCATCTTTCCAAAGGGTAAGCGCCGTTTCCATTTGAATGTTCAGCGCCACTAAAGAGTGTCCCAAAGAATCATGGATATCACGAGCGATGCGATTGCGCTCTTCTAAAGCGCTCATTTTTTCAATGCGCCCGTTAAGTTCCTGTTCTTGTATTAGCAATCTACGTAGCTCTGCTTGTGTTTGTTGTAAGTGGTCATTTTGTGCTTGCAATATCCTTTGCATCTGGCGAAGAGAGAGTTGAGTCTGAATACGAGCGAAGACTTCCTCTTCTTGAAACGGTTTAGTAATATAATCGACACCCCCAACTTCAAAGGCTTTGACTTTATCCAAAACTTCATTGAGCGCACTGATGAAGATGACAGGAATATCCCCAGTAAGTGGATTGGCTTTGAGATGTTGACAGACATTGTAGCCATCCATCCCAGGCATATTAATATCTAAGAGAATTAAATCTGGTGGTTGAGCTTTCGCTCCCATAAGAGCAGCTGAACCACTCATCACTGCCCGTACATCATAGCCGCGATCGCTCAACAAGCCGGACAATAACCGGAGGTTGTCCGGCTGGTCATCAACGATGAGGATGTCTCCTTTGGATTGACTAGAATTTATTTGAAGTCCAGAGGAATATACAGTGTTGGTCATAAAGTCATTCTAAATCATGACGTAAAAAAATCTAATTTGATTATTCCTTGTACTTTAAAACTCATGAAAGTTTGTTGTAGAAGTTTTTGTGGTAAGGTAGTTTGGATTTGATTTCTCCCTGAATCGATAGCTCTAAATTAGCCTAAATAAATATTTGCCGACATCGAATAAATGTCATGTTGAGACCATTACATTTGTCACTTGCGAGTTGATTAACTTTTTGTTGAATCCGACCGGGTGCAAATTGACTTTTACTAGAGAAAGTTGAAGAATAATCGTTAAGCCTTGTTGATTTTGGATCTTGTGTGTGGAATTGAACCGAGGATACCAGTGATGATTACTCTCCCAAACATTGAGGTTCACTCCCAAATTTATTTAAGCGCGAATTCAGTTGTGTACCGAGGGGTAAGCAAGCCAGGTAACACACCAATCATCCTGAAAGTCCTCAAACAGGACTATCCCACCCCTGAGGAACTTACTCGCTACAAGCAGGAATATGAAATCACTTCTTCCTTAAATGTAGAAGGGACGATCAAGGTTTATAGCATCCAAGAATATCAAAGAACACTGGTGATGCTTTTGGAGGATTTTGGCGGGGAGTCATTAGCAAAATTGCGTTCACAATTGCCAGGGTTTAGCCCGATGCCCTTGGCTGATTTCTTGCGTTTGGCGATTCAAATTACACAGGGATTAAGTAATATCCACAGCAGCAATGTCATCCATAAGGACATTAACCCCAGTAATATCGTTTTCAACATAGCTACTGGGATGGTGAAAATTATAGATTTTGGGATTGCGACGCGATTTGCCCGCACCAATCCGAGTTTTAAAAACCCGAATGTTCTAGAAGGCACCCTCGCTTATATCTCGCCGGAGCAAACGGGGAGAATGAACCGGATGCTGGATTACCGCACGGATTTTTACTCACTGGGAGTTACCTTTTACGAACTGCTAGTTGGGCAATTGCCTTTTGTAGCAACAGATGTACTGGAATTAGTACATTGTCATATTGCTCTTGAGGCAGTTCCACCCAACCAAGTGAATGCAGAAATTCCTGAAATTGTCTCCAGCATTATTATGAAATTAATGGCGAAAAATGCTGAGTCACGATATCAAAGCGCTTGGGGAATTAAAGCCGATTTAGAAGCATGTCTGCACCAGCTAGAAAACACAGGTGGAATGGAAGGGTTTCAATTAGGTAGTCACGATGTTTATGATAAGTTTCAGATTCCGCAAAAACTTTATGGACGCGAAACTCAAGTAGAGAAGTTATTAGCGGCATTTGAGCGCATCAGTACAGGGTCAAATTCAGTATTAGATGCATCCGCAAAGAGCAAGCCTCAAAGTGAGATGATGCTGGTCACAGGCTATTCTGGCATCGGTAAATCAGCCCTAGTGCAAGAAATTTATAAACCGATTACTCAAAAGCGCGGTTATTTTATTACAGGGAAATTTGACCAGTTTGGGCGTAATATTCCTTACTCTGCAATTGTGAGTGCTTTTGGCTCATTAGTGCGGCAACTGCTGAGTGAACCAGAAGCTTGTTTACAACAGTGGAGAGAAAATATTCAAGCCGCTTTGGGTGCGAATGGGCAAGTAATTGTTGATGTGATTCCTGAAGTCGAACTTATAATTGGCAAACAGCCACCAGTCCCAGAAGTTGGGGCAACTGAAGCTCAAAATCGCTTTAATTTGGTTTTTCAAAAGTTCATTCGGGTGTTTTGTGCAAAAGAACATCCCTTAGTCATTTTTCTGGACGATTTGCAGTGGGTAGACTCGGCAACGTTGAAGTTAATTGAGTTGATGAAGAGCGATCGCTCTTCACAATATTTGTTTTTGATTGGAGCGTATCGGGACTCGGAAGTTAACTCAACTCATCAATTAACAATCACTCTTGAGGTGTTAAGAAAAGCGGGGACAAAAATTAATCAGATTACTTTAGCGCCGCTTGAGTTGTCAGCTGTAGCTCAATTAATTGCTGATACATTACATAGTGACACTGCTTGGGTTCAACCTTTAGCAGAGTTAGTCATAAATAAAACTGATGGGAATCCCTTCTTTGTGAATGAGTTTCTCAAAACTCTGTACGCTGAAAATCTACTGAGCTTTGATTTTGCGAGTCGCACCTGGCGGTGGGATATAGCTCAAATTTATGCCAGAGATATAACCGATAATGTGGTGGAATTGATGATTGACAAGCTCAAACAGTTGCCACCCTCAACCCAGAACGTATTAAGTTTGGCAGCTTGTGTTGGTGCTAATTTCAGTTTAAATATACTTGCTATTATCTGTGAAAAAGCACCAGATAAACTTTACCCCGAATTGGTTGTAGCCGTTTACGCAGGAGTCATCCTACCCACATCTGAGTTAGATGCTCAATTATTAATTCAAAATTATAAATTTTTGCATGACAGAGTTCAGCAAGCGGCTTATGCCTTAATTGATGAGAACCAAAAACAAATCCTTCACTTACAAATTGGTCGCAATTTGTTGCAGAAGACTACACACTCGACATTATCAGATCAAGTCTTTGAGATAGTGGATCATCTAAATATTGGCATTGAACTTCTCAGCGAGCAATCAGAACGTTCGCAAACTGCTAAACTGAATTTGTTGGCAGCAAAGAAAGCAAGAGCAGCATCAGCATACAGTGCGGCATTGAGATATTTAATCAGGGGGATAGAGTTGCTGACCGATGATAGTTGGCAACAGCAATACGATCTCAGCTTAGTTTTGCATGAGGAAGCGGCAGAAGCAGCATACCTTTGCAGAGACTTTGATGGAATGGAGAGATGGGGAAAGATTGTTTTAAAAGAAGCCAAAACCTCTCTGGATCTACTAAAAACTTATGAGGTTAAAATTGCAACTTGTGTGGTGCAAACAAAACTAGTCGAAGCTGTCAAAATAGGGCTACAAGCGTTAGAGCTACTGGGAGTGAGTTTACCAGAGTTGCCAACAGCGTTGGATGTTCAGCAGAAACTAAAGGAAGCAAAGACTGCTTTGATTGGGAGGAGCATAGAAGATATCACAAAGCTGCCTAGCATGACAGAAGCAGACAAGTTGGCAACCATGCGTATCTTATCGAATATGATTTGTCCTGCTTATCAAGCTGTGCCTATATTATTGCCGCTGATTGTGTGCGAACAGTTGAATTTATCTATCAAACATGGAAATTCGCCTTTTTCTGCCTTTGCTTATGCTAATTATGGAATGATTTTAAAAGGTGTAGCTAACGATATTGAGGGATCTGATCAATTTAGTCAATTGGCTTTAAGTCTAGTTGAAAAGTTTAATATTAGGGACATAAAATGTAAAATATTTCTGATAATCGCATTGTGCATAATTCACGGAAAAAATCATCTTATAGACACCATTATAGTTTTACAAGAAGCGTACTCTAGTGGCATAGAAAATGGAGATTTTGAATATGCCAGCTATGCTGCAATGATTAAATGCCTTAACTTATATTTTAGTGGTCTAGAGTTGACAGAACTCAAACGGGAGATGGACTTGTGGTGCCATGCCATCGCTCAACTGGAGCAAGAAAATAACTTAGATCAAAATCAAATGCACCGCCAGGTAGTCCTTAACTTGCTTGGAGAAGTTGAAAATCCCTGTCGTTTAGTTGGTGTTGTCTACAACGAAGAAGAATCAATACCGTTTTATTTGGCTGTTAATGGCAAAACTGCACTTCATTTCCTTTATCTTCACAAACTAATTCTTTGCTATCTGTTTGAGGAGTTTACTGAAGCCGTAGAAAATGCAAACTTTACTGAACAGAATTTAGAAGGCGCGACAGGAATGATAACTGTTTCTGTATTCTATTTATACGATTCTCTGTCGCAAATAGCAATATATCCATCTACTCCCAATTGGGAACGAGGACATCTGCTCATCAAGGTAACAAGCAACCAGGAGAAGATGCAAAAATGGGCGCAACATGCCCCGATGAACTTTCAACATAAATATGACTTAGTTCAAGCAGAGAAATCTAGAGTTTTAGGTAATATTCTGGAAGCTGAAGAATTTTATCAAAGAGCAATTAAGGGACTGGTTTAGGATTGGCGATCGCTCGCTCGTTTGTACAATTGATGGGAGGCGACATTACTGTGAGTTCTTCTGTAGGGTACGGCAGTGCCTTCAAGTTTGATATTTGCGTATCTTCAGTTGAAACTCCCCAAACCCAAGCACCACAATCAACTCGTCGTGTGTTGGCTCTACAACCAAATCAGCCTAAGTATCGCCTTTTAATTGTGGATGACCTGCCTGAAGGTCGCCAACTACTGATGAAGTTGCTTTCTCCTTTTGGTTTTGAACTGCAACAAACAACTGATGGTCAACAGGCAATTGAAGTTTGGCAAAAATATTCGCCGCACTTAATATTTATGGATATGCGGCTACCAGTACTCAATGGGCTTGAAGCTACAAAACGGATTAAATCCACTAGCGCAGGTCAAGGTACAAAGATTGTGGCTGTAACTGCCTCGTCTTTAGAGTCAGAGCGGGTTGCAATCCTGGCTGCTGGTTGTGATGACTATATCCGTAAGCCATTCCAAGAGGCTGATATTTTCAATACTATATCTCAGCATCTTGGTGTGCTATATATCTATGATGAACCTGCTGCACCACCCGCAACTGAAAACAAGCCATATACTATAACTCCTACTGCTCTAAGTGTCTTAGGGGTTGATTTAATTGAACAGTTGCATTCTTCTGCTAAACGGGTAGATGGCAAGCAAATTCTGAAACTGATTGAGCAAATTTCCCATAATCATGCTGATATCGCCTCCAGCCTGACTTATTTGGTCGATAACTTTTGTTTTGAAGAAATTGTTACTTTAACTCAACTAGACTAGGCTAGGGCAAGATTATTACATTCAGTTGTAACTTTTTTTTGAACCCTACAGGTGCAAATTGACTTTTACTAGAGAAGACTGAAAAATAATCGTTAAGTCTTGTTGATTTTGGATCTTGTGTGTGGAATTGAACCGAGGTGCAGCGTGATGATTAATCTACCTTTAGTTGAGGTTCACTCCCAAATTTACTTAAGCGCGAATTCAGTTGTGTACCGAGGGGTAAGCAAGCCCCATAACACACCAATCATCCTCAAAGTCCTCAAACAGGATTATCCCACACCTGGGGAACTTACACGCTACAAACAGGAATATGAAATCACTCGTTCTTTAAATGCAGAAGGAACGATCAAGGTTTATAGCATTCAAGAGTATCAACGAACACTTGTAATGCTGTTGGAGGATTTTGGCGGGGAGTCATTAGCAAAATTGCGTTCTGAATTGTCCGGGTTTAGCCCGATGCCCTTAATAGAATTTTTACGCTTGGCGATTCAGATCACAGAGATATTGGGTAATATTCACAGTAGAAATGTCATTCATAAGGATATTAACCCCAGTAATATTGTTCTCAACAAAGCTACTGGGACGGTGAAAATTATCGATTTTGGGATTGCGACGCGATTTGCCCGCACCAATCCGAGTTTTAAAAACCCTAGTGTCCTAGAAGGCACCGTCGCTTATATCTCGCCGGAGCAAACGGGGAGAATGAACCGGATGCTGGATTACCGCACGGATTTTTACTCACTGGGAGTTACCTTTTACGAACTGCTAGTTGGGCAATTGCCTTTTGTAGCAACAGATGTACTGGAATTGGTGCATTGTCATATTGCTCTTGAGGCTGTTCCACCCCACCAGGTGAATGCAGAAATTCCTGAAGTTGTTTCCAGCATCATTATGAAATTAATGGCAAAAAATGCTGAGGAGCGATATCAAAGTGCTTGGGGAATTAAGGCAGATTTAGAGCAATGTCTCCACCAGCTAGAAAACACAGGTGGAATCGAAGCGTTCCAATTAGGTAGTCACGAGATTTATGATAAGTTTCAAATCCCGCAAAAACTCTATGGACGCGAAACCCAAGTTGAGACGTTATTAGCAGCGTTTGAGCGAATCAGTACAGGATCAAGTTCAGTAGTAGATGCATCTGCAAACTGCAAGCCTCAAAGTGAGATGATGCTTGTTACTGGCTATTCTGGCATCGGTAAATCAGCCTTAGTGCAAGAAATTTATAAACCGATAACCTCTAAGCGCGGTTATTTTATTACAGGCAAATTTGACCAGTTTGGGCGTAATATTCCTTACTCTGCAATTGTTAATGCTTTTGGCTCATTAGTGCGGCAACTGTTGAGTGAACCAGAAGCTTGTTTACAACAGTGGAGAGAAAACATTCAAGCAACTTTGGGTGCGAATGGGCAAGTAATTATTGATGTGATTCCTGAAGTCGAACTTATAATTGGCAAACAGCCACCAGTCCCAGAAGTTGGGGCAACTGAAGCTCAAAATCGCTTTAATTTGGTTTTTCAAAAGTTCATTCGGGTGTTTTGTGCAAAAGAACATCCTTTAGTTATTTTTCTGGACGATTTGCAGTGGGTAGACTCGGCAACGTTGAAGTTAATTGAGTTGATGAAGAGCGATCGCTCTTCACAATATTTGTTTTTGCTCGGGGCGTATCGGGAGGAGGAAGTTAACTCAACTCATCCATTAAGGATGACCCTCCAGCAGTTAAAAAAAGTAGGAACAACAATTAATGAGATTACTTTAGAGCCTTTGGGGTTAAACGCAATCGCTCAATTAATTGCCGATACATTACATAGTGACACTGCTTGGGTTCAACTTTTAGCAGAGTTGGTCATAAATAAAACTCATGGGAATCCCTTCTTTGTGAATGAGTTTCTCAAAACTCTATACGCTGGAAGTCTGCTGAGTTTTGATTTTACAAGTCGCACCTGGCAATGGGATATCGCTCAAATTCATGCCAGGGATATAACTGACAATGTGGTGGAGTTGATGATTGGCAAGCTCAAGCAACTGCCACAATCAACGCAGAATCTATTAAGTTTGGCAGCTTGTGTTGGTGCTAATTTCAATTTAAGCATCCTCGCTATTATCTGTGAAAAATCACCAGATGAACTTTACCCCGCGTTAGTTGAAGCAGTTCACGCAGGAGTCATCCTACCCATATCCGAATTAGATGCTCAACTATTAATTCAGGATTATAAATTCTTGCATGACCGCATTCAACAAGCGGCGTATGCTCTGATTGAGGAAAATCAAAAACAAATCCTTCACTTACAAATCGGTCGCAATCTGTGGCAGCAAGCAAGCGAAACTTTATCAGAAAATGTCTTTGAAATCGTTGACCATCTCAATTTCAGTATTGCACTGGTGATTGAGCCAGCAGAACGAGAAGCGATCGCACAGTTGAATTTAATCGCAGCAAAGAGAGCAAAAGCGGCGACAGCTTATAATGCCACATTAAGATACTTGACTATGGGGATAAAATTCCTAACCGTAGATAGTTGGCAACATCAGTACGCTCTCAGCTTAATTCTGCATGAGGAAGCGGCAGAAGCAGCATACTTGTGCAGTGACTTCGATGAAATGGAGAAATGGGCAACAGTTGTCTTGCAACAAGCCAAGACTGTTCTGGACAAAGTGAAAGTTTATGAGGTCAAAATTCTAACCTGCATCGCGCAGAGTAACAGACTCGAAGCCGTCAAGATAGGGCTACAAGTTCTCGAACAGTTGGGGGTGAGTTTCCCTCAGTTGCCTACTCATCTGGATGTTCAGCAGAAGTTGGAAGAAACAAGAGCTGCTTTGAGGGGGAAGAGTATAGGGGACTTGATTAGCTTGCCTGTGATGACAGATAAATACAAACTTGCAGTCATGCGGATCTCATGTAGTATAGGCGCTGCTACCTATCAAGCTGCACCGATATTGCTACCACTGATTCTGTGCGAACAGATAAACTTATTGCTTGAGTATGGTAACTCTCTCTTTTCTGCTTTTACTTATGCTGGTTACGGACTTATTTTAAGTGGGGTAGCCAATGATATTGATATTGAAACCGCTTATCAATTTGGTAAATTGGCTTTAAATCTGATTGATAGGTTCAATTATACAGAACAAAAGTGTAAGATAAATTTTATAGTTGCAAAGTTCATAACACATATAAAACATCATGTAAAAGAGGCTTTATCACTTCATGAAGAATCTTACTTTAGCGGCATAGAAAATGGAGATTTTGAATATGCTAGCTATGCCGTAAGGACTAAAGGTGAATATTCATACTTTAGTGGTCTAGAACTGACGAAGTTGGAACAGGAGCTTGCTTTCTGTTATCAAGCTTTAGCTCAATTGGGGCAGGAAAATGTCTTAACTCAGAATCAAGTTGATCATCAAGTAGTTCTTAACTTACTTGGAACGGTTGAAAATCCCTGCCGTCTACAAGGTGAAGTATACGACGAAGAGAAAGCACTCCCCCTTTATTTAGCTGCCAATGACAGAACTACAATTCATTACGTTTATAGCCATAAGCTTATCCTCTGTTATCTATTTGAAGACTTTAATGCAGCCGTAGAAAATGCCAGATATGCTGAACAGTATTTAGAAGGTGTGACAGGAGCGCTAAATGTCCCTATATTCTATTTCTATGATTCTCTGGCTCGTCTGGCGATATCTCCATCTATTTCCAGCGCAAAACAAGAAAAGTTACTCCTCAAGGTGAGCAGTAATCAAGAAAAAATGCATAAGTGGGCACACCATGCGCCGATGAATTTTCAGCATAAATACGATTTGGTTCAAGCGGAAAAATTCAGAGTATTGGGTAATATCGTTGAGGCTGAAGAATTTTATCAAAGAGCAATTGTTGGAGCAACTGATAACGAATATATCCAAGAAGAAGCATTAGCTTATGAGTTAGCAGCCAAATTTTATGAATCGCGTGGCTTCTCAAAGTTTGCTTCTACTTATATGAAAGAGGCGCACTATTGCTATAAGCGCTGGGGAGCAAAGAGCAAGGTAAGGGATTTGGAAACTAAGTATCCACATCTGCTGGCTACTTCATCAGCAGGGAGGAGCAGTATTATACACATAGACACCGCAATCCCTCACACGACAACTGACACTAGTTCAAACAAAGATTTGGATTTAGCTACAGTTATCAAAGCATCGCAAGCAATTTCCGGTGAAATTGTTCTCGAAAAGTTACTCGCAACTTTGATGAAAATCTTAATTGAGAATGCTGGAGCGCAAACGGGTTACTTGCTTTTAGAAGCTGAAGGACAATTGCTAATTGAAGCTGTTGGCAAGGTTAATGATGAACAAGTGAGTGTTTTGCAGTCAATCTCCATTGATGATTGCCTACCAACATCTATCATTAACTATGTCGCACGCACTCATGAGAATGTAGTCTTAAATGATGCAACATACGAGGGCAACTTTACTAGTGAGCCTTATATTTCGGTGCATCAAACTAAATCGATTTTGTGTACTCCACTGCTTAATGGTGGTAGACTAATTGGCATTCTTTACCTAGAAAATAATCTCACAGTTGGGGCATTTACAAAAGAGCATTTGTCAGTGCTAAATTTGTTATCCTCTCAAGCTGCAATCTCAATTGAAAATGCCACTCTCTACACGCAGTTAGAGCAAAAGGTACAACAGCGCACTGCTGAACTCGCTCAAGCCACAGAGCAAGCACAAGTTGCAAATCTTGCTAAAAGCGCTTTTTTAGCAAATATGAGCCATGAACTTCGGACTCCCCTAAATACGATTCTGGGCTTTTCCCAATTGCTCAATCGCTCAAATAAATTGTCTCAAGAATCCCAAGAATATTTAGAAATAATCAACCGCAGTGGTGAACATTTGCTGACTCTGATTAACCAAGTTCTAGAACTATCTAAAATCGAAGCGGGACGGACAATACTTAATGAAACATCTTTCAATCTTCATCGCTTACTGAGTGAATTGGAGAATATGTTCCAACTCAAAGCCAATGATAAAGATTTATACTTGCGTTTTGAGTTGCAACCGGAAGTTCCCCAACTTATCTACACAGATGAGGTCAAACTACGTCAAGTGTTGATTAATCTGCTCTCAAACGCCCTCAAGTTTACTAAATCCGGGGGTGTGTCGGTGAGAGTATCAGTTTTGTCAGATGAATTATCAGTAGTCGAAGACAAGGGACAAGAGAAAATCCACTTTGAAGTTGAAGATACTGGTGTTGGTATTGACCCTCATGAGTTAGAGCAGCTATTTGAAGCCTTTGTACAAACTCAAACTGGTATTCAATCGCAACAAGGGACTGGTTTAGGATTGGCGATCGCTCGCTCGTTTGTACAATTGACGGGAGGCGACATTACTGTGAGTTCTTCTGTAGGATACGGCAGTGTCTTCAAGTTTGATATTTGCGTTAGCTGTATTGAAACTGAGCAAATCAAAAGCCCACGGCTTCCTCGTCGCATTTTGGCTCTACAACCAAATCAGCCCAACTATCACCTTTTGATTGTAGATGACCTGGCTGAAGGTCGCCAACTACTGATGAAATTACTTTCTCCTTTTGGTTTTGAACTGCAACAAGCAACTGATGGTCAACAAGCAATTGAAGTTTGGCAAAAATCCTCGCCGCACTTAATCTTTATGGATATGCGGCTACCAGTACTGAATGGGCTGGAAGCTACAAAACGGATTAAATCCACTAGCGCAGGTCAAGGTACAAAAATTGTGGCTGTAACTGCCTCGTCTTTAGAGTCAGAGCGGGCCCAGATTCTGGCTGCTGGTTGTGATGACTATATCCGTAAGCCATTCCAAGAGGCTGATATTTTCAATACTATATCTCAGCATCTTGGTGTGCTATATATCTATGATGAAGCAGTTAACACACCATCTGCAACTCAAAACAAGCCAGATATTTTAACTTCTAGTGCTTTAAATGCTTTGGGGGTTGATTTAGTTGAACAGTTGTATTCTTCTGCTAAACGGGTGGATGGCAAGCAAATCCTGAAACTGATTGAGCAAATTTCCCATAATCATGCTGATATCGCCTCAAGCCTTACTGATCTTGTCGATAACTTTTGTTTTGAAGAAATTGTCGCTTTAACTCAACCAGACTAGAACAATACTCCCCAGCCCGGATTTCTTGTCGGCTAAATTTTGTGCTTACTTGCACCCGCCACTTATGTGCAATTTGTATAGGCACGAACCTGTAATCAAATCTGACTTTTCACGGTATGTCACCCCGTTTGCTCAAGCGTGTTCCCGCAGTTTTGGGCCAGAGCATTTTATAACTAGTTAGTGCTTTATCAAAGCATACTCGTCGTTTGAAACACACTGCGATTTATTTGATGAACTGATGACAGATGTCATGGTAACACCATGACATCTATTCGATGTGAATAATATCTGTTTCCTATAAATTAAGGCTATCGAGTCAAGGGACACCTGAAATTCAAATTTTATCAGCAACGCCTTAATTTATTTTAGGAGGAGAAACATGGCTCAAATATTATGCCTTTTACAGAAATGTTTTCGGAAAAACATCGTTATTTACATTGCCCTTTGCTTACTATTATTTATCCCCGAAATAGCTTTAGCCCAAAAGGACAATAATTTTGACGATCCTCCACCGCAGACTTCAGGTAGTTCAGGCGGTTCTAGACTGAAGTAGCTGAAGTCTGAGGCGACTTCAAATAAACATTGTTATTTTATCTCTCTTTTTGGGAAGTACTCTGGTTAAGGACAGGTGAATTTTAATTATCGGCATCGGGTAAATATTTTCGAGCCGCAGACGATCAGACAGAATAATTTACACCACTCTCAAGTACTATCGCCCTTGCTTACTTTTGCACGTATTGCTCAAATTTCAATTGAGCGATCGCTTATACTTGTGCCATAAAGTATTTGTTCATCAAACTCTCATCTGATGGTAATTATTAAAATACGTAAACTTGATGAGCATAGGCGTAGCCTAATGTCTAATAACAAGCCCTTCAGATTCGGGGGTGACGCTCCTAACGTCGCTAACGCTTCGCTAATGCAATCGACATAAACCCCCTTCGCGGAACGTCTCGTAGAGAAGACTGCGATCTCTTCAACGCTCTACATCTATGCACTTGTTAAGGCCGCTTGCTTTGAAACTCGACGAGTGGCTTTAATCAAATCGGCTGCCTTTTCGCCAATCATAATTGTGGGCGCGTTGGTGTTTCCTGTAGTGATAACTGGCATAATTGATGCATCTACGACACGCAACCCTTCAACTCTATGTACCCGTAATTCAGGATCTACCACTGAATCAGAGTCTGTTCCCATTTTGCAAGTGCCGACTGGATGCCATATAGTATCACACGTTTCTCTGACGTAAGCTTCAAGTGCTTCATCACTAGTTACATCAGCACCGGGAGCAACTTCGTCACCTCGAAAGTCATCAAAGGCAGTTGAGTGTAACAGTTGACGAGTAATTTTGATTCCTGTAACCAGCTTCTGCAAATCGGATTTACTTTGGAGATAATTCATCCGTATTACAACTGGGTCATGGGGTGAAGCAGAACGCAGAGTGAGATGGCCACGGCTTTGAGGATTCGTTAGACAGGCTGTAGCTGAGAATCCTGGCCCTTCACGGGCATAAGCAGGATGTGTCCACAAAACAGGGCCAGAGTGAAACTGTAAATCTGATGAAGTATCTAAACGACCTTCAGTATGCAAGAACAATCCAGCTTCGGCAATATTACTAGTTGGGGCAGGTTGCACATCCTGAGTTGCTTGGTGTGCAACGGCGACAGTAAGGTGATCTTGGAGGTTTTGACCAACGCCTGACAAATCAACAACTACAGGAATGCCTAGCGATCGCAGATGTTCTGCATTGCCAATCCCAGAGAGCATCAGTAGTTTGGGCGAATCAAACGCGCCAGCAGAAAGAATTACTTCTTGATTGACAAAGGTTTGGTGTACCGTTCCTTCGTGCAGATATTCCACTCCAATTGTGCGCGTTCCCTCAAACAGTAACCGAGTAACTAATGCACCAGTGGTAACTGTTAAGTTGGGACGATCCAAAATGGGTACTAAAAATGCTGCTGCTGTACTGTGCCGCTTACCATCTTTAATAGTCAACTGGTAAAGTCCGGCTCCTTCCTGTTGTGCGCCATTAAAATCAGGATTAAGCTCATAACCAAGTGTGACTGCTGCTTCTATAAATCGATATGATGTTACTTCAGGTGCTAAGGAATCTGTGACACTCAGCAATCCATCTGCTCCATGAAATTCGGATGCGCCATGCTGCTGGTTTTCAGATTTCTTGAAATATGGCAACACATCTTGGTAACTCCAACCCGGATTGCCTAACTCTTGCCAGCGATCGAAATCATGCCGACTGCCGCGAATATAAATCATGGCATTGATTGAACTGGAACCACCTAGGGCTTTCCCACGCGGACAATAGATTTTACGGTTATTTAGGTAAGGTTCTTCTTCCGTAAAATATGCCCAGTCTACTTCAGTACCCCAGAGTTTTGTCCAGTCTAGAGGAGCTTGATGCTCTGGTTTCTTAGCCGGATTGCCTGCTTCGAGTAATAACACGGTTGCTTTACCGTCTTCTGTGAGGCGGTTGGCGACAACGCAACCCGCCGAGCCTGCACCAATCACAATATAATCGTATTTAGTCATCAGCTTATCCTTATTCTGTAATTCGGCTGTCTGTACTTGATTAACTTTAGTTAGCAATAAACGGAAATTTATAACTTTAACAAGCGATGCCTGCGGTGGTCACTGAGCTTGCCGTACCCCTCCGGGGAAGCAAGCTACGCGCAGCGTCTTGTAGAGAAGTGCGGGCTACGCCTACGCTAAAAAACTTATGAGACATTCGCTCATAATGCTGGCAAATATTTGATCGCCCAAGCAGATAATCAACGATTGAGCTTTCAAAGCGTGGCTGAAGGAAATTACCAATGTAGCCATAGGCAGTGGCATCTAAGGTTGTGGGTTCGTCTCCCATAAAAAATGGTTTGTCTGCCAGAAAGTCTGAAAGGGCTTGAAAATCAGCACAAATAATTTGACTGATTTCTTCATGACTGTGACGACCGATTCCATGACTGTGCATCTGAGAGATTATCGTTTTACGAAACTCGTCAGCAAACGGTTCTGATACTTCTAGTGGTGTCTCAGGGAAGAGCGCACGCGCTACTAATACTCGATAGTGTTGCCAGTTTTCTTCTATTCCGAAGCGAACTTCGGCTGCTCCCCAGAGAGTGTTCTCTTTGAGCATACGGCGGAACGCTAGAGAGAGCGATCGCTCAACGGAACTCAAACTAGCATCGAGATCAATCCCTTCTGTTTGCTTAAACATCTCAATGATTAAGAAGGCATCACCTATCAGTTTTCCCTGATAGTCGATGAAGGGAATTTTACCCTTGGGGGCAATCTCAAAACTTTGTGCTGTTACAATGACCTTTTCGTAGGAAACCTTTGCCATACGGAACCAAGTTTCCAGTTCTAGACAGGGTGGGCTGATGCTAGGTAGATCCTCAAAGGATGTTGCAGTGTATAAGCTAATCATTTTTTCAAATTCCTTTATGCGGCTAAAACAGGTTTACAATGAATGCTGAATATTGCATTACTTGCTCTAAACTGGAGCCATAAGAATTGGCTGACCAAGCACTTGTTCAACTATCTGAGGCTTGATAGACTGCAAATACCAAGTTGCAAGTTCAGGGGTCAAAAACTCGAACATTAGCCAGTTCTCAACCCAAAACTCAATCACTTTGAACGGACCACGGTCGCAAAGCGCAACTTGCCAATCCTCACGCCTACCAATTTGCTCAATCTGCTGTTGACTAGCAGGAACAGAAATCGCGGCATGAGTTGCTACAAAATCAGGTGAATTGGAAGTTTGAATTATTTTGCTCAGTTCTGTGTCCGAACTGGGAACGCACACAGATCCTAAAGGAAACACTTCAATTCCAGTGCCATATTCATCAAACGAAAATACAGCGTAGCTTCCGGGATTAGGAAAATTAAATACCTTAGCATGACAAATTTCTGCCAGTACGCTAGCAACGTGAAGCGGGTTTTGAGCAGCGATGGAAATGTGATGAATCATCAGAATTACTCCGTTAATTAATTTTAATTGAGAAACTTACTCGTAGGATAAAAGCTAATCCAATCTCTTGAATACTAGACTGAACCGTATTAGTTAAGCCTTACTAGGATCGTGTTGTCAGCGCTGACTGCGTACCAATTTGTAATGGATTTGTCGATTGATTAATTAGAGTAACTTCTCCCTGTGCATTTCTATTCACCAAGTAGTTAATTCCTCGATAGCTCAATTTATAAATTGCTAGTGGTAAAGGAACTTCCGCAGGCTTGGCATTAGGATCAACACGATAAGTAACCCCACGATAAATCAAATTATAAGCTGCTCCAACACCAGACGCTGGTTGAAAAGGTTTTTCTGTTCTTCTGCTGGCAATTTTTGAGGAATTTAATTCGTAGCTGAGACCGCGATAGAAAAGTTTCATATCTTACCTCGTTAATTTTGAATAAAGATGTAGTTATTTATGTAATCAAAAGCATTAAAGAAGAGTTTTATTCTTTGCTAGCTGGATAAAAATCAACCTGTCTAACTAACACAATTAGTTTTAACTCTTCTTGCAATGCCTAACCTTTGCTAGTTTTTAATCCATTTTGCAATTAACCGATTACGTTCTCCGTCAAATTCGCTTACCCAGATCATAGAGAGTTTAGTTTGAGTTATTTTTGTATTCTGGTTTAGAGGCGTGTCTAGCAATACTGCTAGCTGTGGTTTAGATAAAGACTTGTTAGAAGTACTTAAAAGTTGCATAAGTTTGTACCTTTGATTGTTTGATAACTGTTAGTAATTAGAAAAATCTTCGCTCTAATTCGGCGAAGTTTAGTAGAGAAAATATCTGACTACATCCACCAATAAAAACGGCTTTTCGTTGTTAGAGATTTTTTGTTGATTTCTTTTGATTGGCAATTATCTAATTCTGCTGCCAAAGCTGTCTTGTTTAAAACATTAGGTAAATATACAGGTTGGCTAGTATTTGAGCTTAGAATGCCAATGACATCTTCATGATTTGACGATTTGCTTTTTCTGAATTGTTTACTACCTTGATAAAACAGTTGAATATATGAAGCAATAGATGATTTTTTAGAATGACTCAGGTAAAACAGCATAAGTTTTTTCCTCAAAATGTAATGGCAATAGATAATGACTTACGCAGATATAGAAATTTATTTCTGTGCGCGAAGCCTTTTTAAGATAGAAATAAACTAAAGTATCGCGTTAGGATACTAAGGTGAAAACCATGCAACATTGACGTACTAGCTGTTCGCTTTCGTTGCATAATCTCAGAATAGATAAATTTAATTAGAAATACATCGTCAAGCTGGGAAATTAGTTTTCCAATATTGGAAATTTACTGGGGCGTATCTGCGAACTGTCTTATTAACAAAAGGTTAACAGAGAAAACAAGGGGACTTAGGCATTTGGGGAGAACGCCACTCATCCTGTAAAATTCACAGGTATAGTTTCCCTTATGCCATTATGCAACGCTTGCCATATCGTATTCGTCGCGTTTGGGCAGTTCTCTTCCTCACAACACTAACCTTCTGTTTGTGGTTAGCACATCCTTCCCTAACAATTGGGCATAAGGGAATATTGGAAATAGCAACAGCCCAATTGTCAGGTTTAACACAGCCAGTGCAGCAAGGACTTGAGTTATACCAAGCTGGCGATATTCAAGGGGCAATTAAGTCTTGGCAAGTAGCCCTTTTAAATCAACAGCGTAATAGTAATTATTCTGAAGAAATAGGTGTCCGAACATACCTTGCTAGAGCATACCAACAAGTAGGACAAATACCTGAAGCGATCGCTCAATTAAAAGAAGTTATTGCCTACTATCATCAAATAAACGAGCCGATCAAAGTAGGGCGGATGCTGACAGAACAGGCTCAACTCTACAGTAGCTTGGGACAGCACCGACGGGCAGTTACGATTTTGTGCGGTCAAAATCAAAGTGATGCAACCTGTACTCAAGATAGTGCCATAGAAATTGCCCGCCACCATTCAGATTATCTTGGCGAAGTAGCCGCTTGGGGTAGTTTAGGAAATGCTCATCGTCTCCAAGGCGAGTATGAGCAAGCTATTTCTAATTTTGAACGTAGTGATGAAATCGCCAAGCGTGTTGATAGTCAAACTTATATAGTGTCTAATCTGAATGGTTTAGCGAATACTTATGCTAGTCTTGCAAAGAGCAATCAGCATCGTGCCAAATTTGCCAGTGAGGTAGGTGATAAAAAAGCTGCCAAAAAATACCAGCAATACACTGTTGCTAATGATAACCAAGCTGTACATTATTTTGAACAAAGCCTAAATCTAGCCCGTAGTCAGAATGATAAAGTTAATGAACTGCGATCGCTACTAGGTTTAGTGAAGCTTTATCACCACCAACATAGTCAGGATAAAGCCATAGTTAACAATACATTACAGCAAGCTCTAATCGTAGTAGAACAATTGCCTGACTCACGCGATAAAGCATACACGGTAATTCAACTTGCTAATCTTTTACAAATCGTTAACCAAAAGAGCGAGTCGATCAGTATTGACCCTGCAATTCAATGCTTAAAGTCAGAATCGTTATCTAAGTCTATTGAATTACTTAACAAAGCTGTAGCAATTACTCAAAAAATACAGGATCGAGAAGCAGAATCCTTTTCTAAAGGGCGATTAGGCCACATTTACGAATGTGGGCAGGATTATCAACAAGCTCTAAATTTAACTCAACAAGCGCTAATTGGTACTGTTGCTGATGAGAACCTTTACTTGTGGGCATGGCAGGCGGGACGATTATCTAAAGCTACAGGTCGAGTGAAAGAAGCAATTACTTTTTATGAAAAGTCTATTGACAGTCTCAAGAGTATCCGTAGTGATTTAATCATACAACAGCGAGATTTACAGTTTGACTTTCGAGACAACGTTGAACCAGTCTACCGCGAGTTGCTGGAGTTACGCCTAGAGCAAACTAATAATCTTGTTCAAACATCAGATATTCAACAGAATTTGGAGTTAGTACTTCCAATAGTAGATGAGTTAAGGTTAGCAGAACTACAAAACTATTTAGGTAATAATTGTGATTTAGCCTTGAGTCAGAAACCAGCGCCACTAGTGGGCAAAAACACTGCCGTCTTGAGTTCGATTATTTTGAAAGAACATCTTGCAATCATTCTCACGTTAGCTGATAAAGAGCAAAAAATTAAGTCAAAAGTTTTTTGGATACCTGTTAAAAATCAAGAAGTTAGAGACATTATCAATGACCTACGAATCAAACTAGAAAAGCGTTCCGACTTGGAAAATACTTATCAAGCTAGAGCAAAACAAGTCTATGACTGGTTTATTCGTCCTTTTATCAGCGATTTAGAAAAAGAAAAAATTGAAACTTTAGTGTTTATACAAGACGGAATTCTTCGGAGTATCCCTATAGCTGCACTGTTTGATGGTAAGCAATTCTTGATTGAAAAATATGCGATCGCTTTTGCTCCGGCATTCACTCTGACAAATCCTCTACAGTCTAATCCGAAGAGATTACAGGTATTAGCTTTTGGCTTGACACAACCAGCTACCGTCGAAACAGATGCTGGTTCAAAATTTTTTGAGCCGCTTACCCAAGTCCAATCAGAGTTGAAAGCGATTACAACGAGTTTACCTAAAAGCAAGGGCTTACTGGATCAAGACTTTACACGTGAACGCTTGGAAAAAGAGTTAAAAGAAAACACTTACCCAATAATTCACCTAGCGACTCACGGCAAGTTTGGTATTGATGATCGAGAAACGTTTTTAGTAACTGGAAAAAAAGTGACTACAAATCCTCAAAAATCAGTTACAACCGGGACTTACAATGAAAAACTGACATTAAACGACCTTTACGAACTTATTAATAGCACTCGTATTAAAAACCAACCGATTGAGTTACTAACTTTGACAGCCTGTGAAACAGCAGTAGGAAGCGATCGCGAAACTCTGGGTTTAGCTGGTATCGCTATCCAAGCCGGATCTCAAAGTGCTATAGCAACTCTTTGGAAAGTTGATGACGCAGCAACAGCGCAACTGATAGCTAAATTTTATCAAAGCTGGCATAGCGGAATGAGTAAAGCTAAAGCCTTACAAAAGGTTCAAATAGCTTGGTTGCAAGCACATAAGCAGCAAATTGAAAGTCACCCTGGATATTGGGCACCGTTCATTCTCATTGGTAACTGGCTTTGATTCTTTGATTCCTACATCTGTGAAAATTTTGTACTACTAACGTTGCAATTGATGGATTGTACTATTTATCAGCGCTGCTTTAGTTTGTTCTCTCAATTCGGTTTGAGTTCCAGCTGCTACCTGTTCTAGGAGAGACTTTCTTAATTCTTTCAGAGTCGGTTCATTGTTTGAACTTAAAGCAATTTCTACAGTTTTGTACCATAGATCAGCTTTTTTGTAGAGATTCGCCATCTTTAAAAGATCATTGCTCTGGGAGAGTTGGTTATTCAATTCTGGCAGAGGTGAAACTACTTTCATTGCTGCGATCGCAAATGGATTACCTGAAGGACGATTAGCATCGCAAACCAATTCGACTTGCCAAAGATATCTTCTGCCAACTAACAGTTCTAGACTAGGCAGAGATAGAATCATGATTCCTGGAGAACTTTTAAAATTTTCATCTTTAATTTCTTTTACCAATCTAGATTGTTTAGTAGCTTGATCGTACTCATAAAGGCGAAACTCCATCTGCCAAGAGCTAGTATCTTTCACAAACCAAGCAAATGTAGGACTGTTTGCCAAAGTTTGACCGTAACTTTGAGTAGGTGCAAGTAAGATGATATTTGGAATACTACTTGAGGGTGCCTCACTTTCAGTTTCACATCCCCTAGAACCGCCTGAAGTTCCTCTAGTTTGAGGAGGGGGATCGTCAGAATTATTGTTACCGTTAGCTAAGGCTGTTGTAGGCATTAATAACAACAAGCCCAAAGCAATGTAGTTAGTAAAGTTGTTCTTCAAACATTTTTGCAAAGAGCGTTTTCTGTTAACCATGTTCTCTAATAATTTGCTAAAAAGAATCTTAATAAAATATCTGGCTTAACCTGAGTTCGGGATAAGGAAAGGGACAGGTAGTAAGCTGAAAATAACGAAAATCCAGCAACCTGCCCTATGTTTAGTTTAGATGTTTTGTTTTGCCACGTAGATGATTTCTGTCAAGCATTTG